>JAFSZN010000046.1 GCA_017455665.1 Lentisphaeria bacterium | reverse complement strand
GTCCGACATCTCCCCGATCCACCTGGACCAGGTCTTCAAATACTGCGAGTTCGTGCACCTGGTCACGGGCGGCATCTACAGTTTCGAGGCGGGCGCGTTCAAGCTTCAGGGCAGCGTCATGTTCGACGCCTTCGAACGCCGTTACGGACGCCCGCTCGTCTTCTTCGACGACCGCGCCGAGATCATCGAACATGCCCGCGGGCTCGGCTGGAACGCCATCCGGTTCGAGTCGCCGGAACAGGCTCTGCGCGACGCGAGTGTCCTTCTTGATAATCTCTGATTTTTTGCCGGCTTACGCCTCGGGTTTGTCCGCACTCTTGCGGAAGAGCCAGTTGTTCCGCAGGACCATCGCCATGCCGCCCGCGAAGATCACCCACAGCACCAGCACGAACACGTTTCCGAAGCGCACGTAGAAGGTCGGCCTGTAGTTTTTCGGCACCCTCACGGTCATGACCGCCGAGGCCGCCTTCTGTTCCCACGGCGTCAGCTCGGTGTCGCCCGTCGCCGGGTCGATCCGCTTCGTCACGCTGTCCACGGTGCGTCCGAACTGGTCGATCAGCACGCTGTAGTTGGAGTTGCCGCAGCGGAGCATGGGCAGGCGCGTCTCGACGGTGCGCAGGACGGAGTTCGCGTAGTGCTGTTCCGGCTCCGTGCTGGTCGGATACCACGCGTCGTTCGTGATGACCAGCAGGAAGTTCGCGCCGTTGCGGACCAGTTCGCGCGCGGCGTAGGCGAAGACGTCCTCGTAGCAGATCATGACGCCGGCACGCACGTCCTTCGTGAGGTCGACCGGACGGAACGCCCGGCCCGGCGTGAGGTTGCGCCCCATGCCGACCAGCCTGCCGATGGCGGGGAACTTGTCGTTCAGCGGGATGAACTCGCCGAACGGCACGATGTGGACCTTGTCGTAACGCCCCGCGGCGTCCGCGTCGTACTTGATGTTTCCGCCTGTCAGGGGGAATTCCTTCAGCAGAAGCGCCGAGTTGAACATGTCGAACTCGGTGTTGCTGCGGATGTTGTCGTAGGAGAGCGTGCCGACCAGGAACGGCGTGCCGCCTTCGCGGATCATGCGGCGCACGCGGGAACGGTACTCCGAGGCGACGGGTCCGCCGCCATAGTAGGCGGTCGGGACGGCGGTCTCCGGCCAGACGATGAGCTGGAGCGTGGACGGGGCGGGCTGGCCGACGGGGATGGAATCGAATTCGGCAGAAACGGCCTCCGCGGCCTTTTTGTCGGCGATCAGGACTTCGGACAGACGCGAACACACGTCAAGCGCTTCCCTCGTGCTTTCGTCGCCGCCGGCGCGCCGCTGCGACAGGTCCGGCTGCACCACGCCCACCTTGTATTCCGTCACGTTCTCCGGCGCGTACGCCCGGCTGTACTTCTTCCAGACGCCCATGCCGGAGACCGCGGCCGCCGCGACGATGGCGAGCGCGGCGTAGAGCGTGAAGGGACGGCGGTATTTCGCACCGCGCGCGACCGCCAGCAGGTCCTTCGCCGTGAAGAAGAGCGCGGTGTTGACGAGGATCACGAGGAAGCTCAGGCCGTAGATGCCCGTGTATTCGCAGATCTGGATCAGGTTCAGGTTCTTCCACTGCGTCGCCGCCAGCAGGTTCCACGGGAATCCCGTGAAGATCCACGACCGGATCCACTCCAGGATCACCCACCACGCCGCCAGCGTGAACATCGCCAGGATCTCGTCGCGCACCTGCGAGCGCGGATACGCCGCGACCGCCGCCGCGCCGCGCACGCGCACTTCCGGCGGGACCAGCAGGCTCCGGCACACCACCGGGACCAGCATCGCCCAGACCGCGATGAAGACGCCCAGCACAGCGCCGAAGACGAACGGAATCGCGATGTTGATCTCACGCAGGAAGAACGTGCTCGTGAGGCTCCAGAAATACCCCCACGTCATGCCGTAGGCGAACGCGCGGCGTTTCGACACGTCCGCGCAGAGCCACAGCAGCGGCGCGATGCACACCCATGCCGCCGGCTGGAAATTCACGCCGGGGAACGCCGTGGTCAGCGCCATGCCGGTCAGCGCCAGCACCAGCAGGTCGCGCACCGTGCGTTTCCAGGAGACGCGGAACGCCAGTTCCTCCGGAGTCGCCCTGTCGGCGCGGAAAGGGCGGAAAAATATCGAAAAACGGCTTTCTTTCATGAAAAATCGCCTTTTGTTTAAAGTTCGCGAGAAAAAAACTGGAAAAAAACAGGTTTACAATGTAATTTATATCATGTTTGTTGAAATTAAAAATCGCTTTTGTGATTTTGGACGAAAAAAAATGCAGACAGCCAAGGAATGTTATTTCGACCATCTGGTCATAGGCAGCGGACTGGCGGGCCTCTCCACCGCCCTCATGCTCGCGGAACATCACGCCGGATCCATCGGCATCATCACGAAAAGCTCCATCGACGACTGCAACTCGAAGATGGCGCAGGGCGGCATCGCCTGCGTGACCGACGTCGGCGACACCTTCGAGGAACACCTCGCGGACACGCTCGAAGCCGGGGCGCATCTGTGCAGCCCGCAGGCGGTCATGGACATCGTGCGGCGCGGCCCGGAGCGCATCAAGTGGCTCATCAACGACATCGGCACGCACTTCACCACGCGCGAGGAGATGGGCAAGGCCCCGGCCGAGGCGGGACACAGCGATTTCGACCTCGGACGCGAGGGCGGCCACCACAAGCGCCGCATCCTCCACGCGGGCGACATCACCGGCGAGGAGGTCGAACGCTCCCTCATCGCCGCCTGCCGCGCCAACCCGGACATCCACGTGCTCGAATACCACGTGGCGATCGACCTCATCAGCACCTGGCACATGGGCTGGATGGGCGAAAACCGCTGCATCGGCGCGTACGCGCTGGACAGCCGCGAGAACGCCGTCGTGGCGATCACCGCCCTCTCCACCACGCTCGCCACAGGCGGCTGCGGCAAGGTCTACCTCTACACCAGCAACCCGGACGTCGCCTGCGGCGCGGGCGTCGCCATGGGCTACCGCGCGTTCGCCAGGATCGCGAACATGGAGTTCTACCAGTTCCACCCGACCATCCTCTTCCACCCGAAAGTGAAGTCGTTCCTCATCAGCGAGGCGCTTCGCGGCGAGGGCGGCGTGCTGAAGATCTCGCGCGACGGCGGCGAGCCGGTCGAGTTCATGCAGGACTACCACCCGATGAAGAGCCTCGCACCCCGCGACGTGGTGGCGCGCGCCATTGACAACGAACTGAAGCGGTCCGGCCAGACGTGCGCCTGGCTCGACATGCGCAGCCACGACCGCGACTTCCTGCAGCGCCGGTTCCCGAACATCTTCGCAAAGTGCCTCGAGGCGGACGTTGACATGTCGCGCGACCTCATCCCCGTGGTCCCGGCCGCGCATTTCAGCTGCGGCGGCGTGAAGACCGACGTGAACGGCTACACGGGCATCCCCGGCCTGTACGCGGTCGGCGAGACCGCCTGCACCGGCCTCCACGGCGCGAACCGCCTCGCCAGCAACAGTCTCCTCGAGGCGCTCGTGGTCCCCGCGAACGCCGCCGAGCACATCATGGCGAACATCGACGACCTCCGCAGGGGCCTCGACAACCACAAGGCCCCGCCGTGGTCCAGCGGCGACGCCACGAGCTCCGACGAACAGGTCGTGATCACCCACAACTGGGAGGAGATCCGCAGGTTCATGTGGGACTACGTCGGCATCTACCGCACCAACAAGCGCCTCGAACGCGCCAAGAGCCGCATCGTGAACATCCGCCGCGAGATCGACAAGTACTACTGGGATTTCCACCTCACGAAAGACCTGATCGAACTCCGAAACCTCGCCACCGTCGCCGAGCTCATCATCGACTCCGCCATGAGCCGGAAGGAAAGCCGCGGCCTCCACTTCAACGCCGACTACCCGGACCGCGACCCCTCGCTCGACGGCGTCGACACGATCCTCCAGAAACACTTCTCCCCGATCTCCCGGTAATACCCACGCATGCCTAAGCTCCTGAAAAACAAAATCGACCCCTATATCATCGACGTCATCGGACGCCTCCGTTCCGCCGGATTCGAGACCTACCTCGTCGGCGGCGCGGTCCGCGACATCCTGCTCGACCGCACGCCGAAGGACTACGACGTCTCCACCGCCGCCACACCCGAAGAGGTCCGCCGCGTCTTTCGCGACCGCCACACGCTCATCATCGGCAAGCGCTTCCGCCTGGTCCACCTCATCCGCGGACGCGACATCACCGAGATCAGCACGTTCCGCAAGCGCCCCGACCAGGAGGACCAGGCCGACCGACCGAAACGCTGCGAGAACGCCCCCGAAAACATGATCTTCCACGACAACGCGTTCGGCACCTCGCGCGACGACGCGTTCCGGCGCGATTTCACCGTGAACGCCATTTTCTACGACCCGATCGACGACAAGCTGGTCGACCACACCGGACTCGGCGTGAGCGACCTCCGCGACGGCATCGTCCGCACCATCGGCGATCCGGCGCTGCGGTTCGAGGAGGACCCCGTGCGCGTGCTCCGCGCGATCAAGCTGGTCGGCCAGTACGGATTCACGATGGAGCCGGAGACCGGCAAGGCGGTGCGCGCCTCGCTGGACCTGATCCTCCACGCCTCGCCGTCGCGCCTCTCGCTCGAGCTCGAAAAGATCCTCCGCAACTCCTACACCGGATTCATCCTGAAGGCGTTCCACGACTACGGGTTCCTGCGCTATTACCTGCCGGACCTCGACACCGTGTTCGAAACGCCGGAGATGGACTACGCGCTGGAACTGCTCGCGCTCCGAGGCGAACGCATCCGGTCCGGCGTCTTCCGCGCCAGCCTCTCCACCGCCGTCGCCATGGTCGCGCTGCCGTTCGCCGAATCCGAGCTCGGTCAGGCCGGGCGCGGCGGCCTCTGGGACTATTATCTTGGCGTCGAAAGCGACCTCCGGCACATCATCCTGCGGCTGTTCCATCCGCTCGTCCTGACCCACCGCACCACGTCCGACGCCGTCAACAACCTCCTCATGCAGCTCCGCTTCAAAACGCATCGGCGTCTGCATTCCTGTGCCGACCGCAAGGGCTATCCCGGCGCGCGCGAATTCGCCATCATCCAGAACATCCTCACTTGGCACATCCCCGATTTCGAGGACAGCTGCCCGCTCCCGGGCCGTTCCTCCGGCGCGCCGAAAACACGCCGCCGCGGGCATCGCGGGGGACGTCGCGGCGGAAACGGCAATGACAATAATCCGGCGCAGGCCGGGCAGACCGTACACGCCGCGGCGCAGGCGGCGGAATCCTCCGGACCGGCAACCGAACCAGAAAGGGACTTCAACGCATGAAACGCATATTCTTCACAGCCGTGCTCGCCGGGCTTCTGCTGGCGTCCGCCGCGCGCCTTTCCGCCGCGGAAGTCGGCGGCATCGTGACCCCGGCAAAAGACCTCGGCAAGCTCTCCCTCGTGACCGGAACCGTCCCGAAGACCGAAACCCCGGTTCAGGTGTTCCTGTTCTTCGACCCCGCTCTGCCCGGCGCGAAGGACGTCCTCCGCATGGTCGATTCCCTCTACGAACAGTCCCTCGAAAACAAGGCCAAGCCCGCCTCGTTCTGCGCGATTTCCCGCATGGGGAAGGCGCGCACCGCCGCGCTGGAGCTTTCCGGATTCCGCATGCCCGTCTACGGCGACGACAAGGGCGACGTCTACCCCGAGTTCGCCGGAACCGAGGTCGTCATCCCGTTCGTCATCGTGGCGGACGAGGGCAAAATCGTGTGGAAGGGCGTGCCGCAGGAACTCGAAAACGTGATCCGGGACATCCAGTCCGGCAAGTTCAGTTTCGACGCCCAGCTGAAGATCGAGCTCCTGCACAAGGACCTTCAGAACGCCATCCAGACCGGGCTGTCCTCCGTCATCCTCGCCAATGCCGACAAGATCCTCGCGCTGCGCCCCGACGACCAGATCGCGATCCAGGCGAAGCTGTTCGTCTATGAGAGCACGGGCCGCATCCGGGAGAACCTCGCCGCCGTGCAGTCCATCGCCTCGAAGGTGAAGGACAACGTGGACGTGCGTCTGCTCCTGCTCGGCTACTACGAGCGCACCGGAGAGATGGAAAAGTATTCCGCGGACCTCAAGGCCGCGTTCAAGGATTTCTCCTCGTCTCCGACCGCGCTGTCCCGCCTGCTCGCCTACGCCTTCGAGCAGGCCCCGTTAGGCTGGGCCCCGGTCCCCGAGATCGTTTCCGCCGCCGCGGCCGTGAAGAAGGCGTTTGCCGGCACGGGCGGCTCCAGCGAGGCGTTCTCCTGCGAGTTCTCCGCGCGCGCCGCCTACCTCGCGCTGGACATCGACGCGGCCATCGCCGACCAGACGCGCGCCGTGTCGCTCTTCGCCGGGACCGAATTCCTCGCCGAGGCGAAGCAGACCCTTGCTTTCTACCGGAGCGTGAAGGCGATGAAGGCGAATCCCTGACCGCGCCATGAGCACGAAGTTCGTCCTTTTTTCCGACATCCACGAACACGCGGTCTTTTCGCCGCGCGCTCTGCTCGACAAACGTCTTTTCGGGCTCATCAACTCGACCTTCTGCCGGCACGGCG
>JAFSZN010000045.1 GCA_017455665.1 Lentisphaeria bacterium | reverse complement strand
TCACGCTCGAACTGAGCGAAGGTCATGAGGATGTTCAGCATCATGCGCCCTGCGGAGGTTTGCGTATTGATCTCCTGCGTGACCGAGACGAAGGCCACGTTCCATTTCTCGAAGGACTTGCTCAACTCGGCGAAGTCGCAGAGCGAACGCGATAGACGGTCGATTTTGTAGACCACGATGACGTCGATCTTTCCCCTCTCGCAGTCCAGCAGAAGCTTCCTGAGCGCAGGTCTGTTCAAGGTGCCGCCGGAGAACCCGCCGTCGTCGTAATGCTCCGGCAGGCATATCCACCCGTTCGCCTTCTGGCTGGTGATATACGCCTCTGCCGCCTCGCGCTGAGCATCAAGAGAGTTGAACTCCATGTCGAGACCTTTCTCCACGGACTTGCGGCAATAGATTGCGCACCTCACTATGTTTTTTTTCGTTTCCATCAGCTCTTCACCCCGAAGAATGTTTTGCCGTTCCATTTCGTGCCGGTAATCTTCCTGGCCACGCCGGACAGGGACTTGAACACCTCGCCATTGTAGATGTACTTCCCTTCCTTGCCGACCGTGACCTCGTACTGCTTGCCCTTCCAGATGCGGTACAGTTTCGTGCCGGAAACCTT
This sequence comes from Lentisphaeria bacterium, assembly GCA_017455665.1. GTDB lineage: Bacteria > Verrucomicrobiota > Lentisphaeria > Victivallales > UBA1829 > UBA1732. The sequence goes on along the minus strand of JAFSZN010000045.1, from coordinate 6,227 downwards.
CGCCGTGCGCTTCGCGGCAACGATCTTTAGGTTTGCCAGCGGGTCTCTGTCCGCGATGGCGTCCAGAATGGACATGTCAACGGAATCCACGCCGCCAAGGCAGAGTTCCTGCAGGCGGTATATGATCCGCTTGCGGAGGTGCCGTACCGTGGTGTCCCCGCAGTCGAAGCCATAGAGAGCCTGGAACTGCTCCCGGAGCTCCTCCATGTCCTTGAACCTGACGGCATCAATCTGATGCCTGAGCACTGCATTGTCTTGCATGTTCGTTTTTCTCCTTTTCCTTCTTCTTTGCCTCGACCCGCCTCACGACTGAGGCGGCGAGGCAGGTGAGCTGATCAATTGTGACCGTGGTATCCATGGCAGGGTCTCCTTTCCGGTTGCCGTTCTCCGGTCGGCAGCGCTCGCGGATTCGGCGCGTTGCTCCGGCGACATGTACTTAAAGCGCATGTCCTCGGCTTTATCCAGTGGCTTTCCATGAATTCTTCGAATAATCCCCGATAAAAGATACGTGAGCTGAATAAACGTGGTATTTTCGTCCATCATTTTCTCCGTATGTCGGACAGCTTCAGTTTCTTCCGGGGTTCCGCAGTCGTGATATGCGTTCCCTGCCGTTCAGACAGCTTTATGCGACCTTTCTTCTTCACCACGACGGCGCCGAACTCCGGCAGGCTGCATCCGAGCATAGACCCGCACACCGCGCATCCGGCAAGGCAGTCCAGCCAGTGGTTGTCATGGTGTTCCGGCTTCAGTTTCCATTCATCAACCGTGCGGCCGCGACCGGAAGTCTTCACCCGATATTCAGCGGTCAGATGTTCCGCGAGGAGTTGGTGAACACCGGGGATGCGCCCGTAGAGCGTGAGGGAGCCTTTATCTCCGATAGCCACGGCGAGGCGAGCGTGGACGAAGCTCTTCCAGAAGTTCGAGTCATAGATAACGTGCCGGACAGCGCGTTTCTTCGCCACAGACGGCATCATCCAGTTGAATCCGAGGCGGTCGCCCGGCTGCTTGCGGTATTCTGTCATCGGTTTCGAACTCGCGCCGACATAGCGACCGTGGCTCGGCAGCACAACTCCGGCGAACCTGGACTCGCGGCAAAATTCATACACGATTTCGGTACTTTGCCCCCAGTTAGCGTCGATCAGCGCCCGTTCGATCTTCAGCACGGCTCCGTCCTCGCGCTCCCACTCGCGTCCGAGCAGATCGTCCGTGAGGGCTGTCAGGGCTGCGTACAGGCCGCCTTCAAGCCCGGCACGAGGGAACTCGGACTGGATGGTCGGATTGGCGTCCGCGAGGGAGAATTCACGCCTGTGCTGATCCGGCCACGCTCCATAATCAATGACGCTGCCCGTGAAGTTCTCGGCCCAGGCCGTTACCACATAAAACAGTAATGCCTTCTGGACGTCGATGAAGAGCGTCAGCCGGTCGCAGGCAAGAGGAACCTTGTTGTGCGGGAGGCCGTTGATTTTCGCGCAGATGGCATCGATGCTCAGAATCTCCTCGCCACCAACATCTTCGGGGAGCGGATCATTCTGGTACTCGGCCTGAAAAGCTTGTTCATCCTGGAACTTCAGGTTCATCGCATGCTGAAGGGCGCTGATCTCGTCGTGGTTGTACCGGGCTTCCCAGCTCACTTTCGCGCCTTCGTCCATCTCCGCACGGTGTGCTTCGTAGAACTCGGTCGCCCTGCGAAAGTTACCGTCTTCCCGCAGAGCCTCCGCACGAATCTCGGCGTACTGCTCCCAGAGCTTCATGTTCTTCGGGAACTCATACACCATCTTGGTCCGCTCTCCATTCCAGTCCGGATGCGTCTGCCTGTTGAGGATGATGTCGGCCATGTCGCCGGGTCTGATGATCGTGCAGGGCATGATGCCCGAAATCTTCTGACCGGGACCGGCAAGACCGAGGATGTCGCCCGCCAGCACACGGATGCGCTTGCGGGTCTGTTCAAGGCTTCCGGCGCTCTCACTCGTCTGCGGGTCGTCGATCACCACGAGGCTCGGTCGAACACTGCGTCCATCCGGCCGCTTGTATTTCATGCCGCGGATTCGGCCGGTAATCCCGGCCACGCGCACCACGATACCGCTCGCCGCGCTGCCTTTGATGGTCGGAAGCACGATCTCGTTGCTGGTCCAGGTAATGCGTGTTCTTTCCCCGTGATACAGCTGACCGGCACACCTGTTGGCGATGCCGTCGAGCTGCTGAATCGGATAAATCGTTTCAGGGAAGTCGGCGGCAAGATGCTCGTTGACCTCAAGCTCGGTCATGAGTGAATCGAGCAATTCCAGAGCTGCCGATTCCGTAGCCCCGATGAGCACGATGAACTCACGGTGACCATAGAGCATCGCCCAAATGGCGGCAACCTCGGTGAGTGAGCTGTTGTGCGTAGGAACCATCTTCTTCCCGGCAAGGTACAGATGCGATGGTGAATCCACCATGACGCACTGCGTCGGCACGGTCGGAACACGTTCGATGTTCGTGATGGTTCTTACCTCGAATGATCTGTGTCCGAAACAACCATTGGCTTTTACGTATTTTCGCATTGGACGTATTCGCAGCTTGCTTTGTTTCCGCTTCAACAGGAAATAATCCTGATCCTGGTATCCGGAAAAATTAAAACGATAATAGGGACCATATTCTTTTCCGTTGAACTTAGCTGTTTTCTGTCTCATCCCATATTTAATTCCGAGGGAAGAAAGAAGGTCACCGAAGTCTTCCGCAAATTTGGGGCTTTTGATTATGATTTCGACATAGTGATGATAATCAACGCTTCCATCAGTGTCAAGAATCCCCTGCAACAGCGCACGACGATCAGAAATATCTGCCCGAAGATATCTCGACGGAATATGCTTGTTGTTCAGAAGTCCGAGCTGGCGCAATTTTGCTGTACCGCATTCTTTTTTGTTTTTTCCAGAACGCCACGGAGTCAGCATGACTTTAACAGTGTGTCTTATCCTGTAATTGGTGTATTCAAGATAGTCATGTCCAAGCTCACGACGCACGTTCTGAACTATTTCTTCCGCATCATCCTCATTGAGCGTAATGGAAGAATCACTACAATTTCCATCTCCCAGCCACACGCCCAACGCATATGGCGAAATCGGCAGATTGCCCGAAGACTGGATTTGAAGCGGTTTCTGCATCTGGATTTTGAAACGTCTTCTGTTTGTTGGTCCCTTTATGCCTTGATATCTCGATGCCATCCATTCCGTCGTTTGCACATAAGGATTCTTTTTCCGTTGGATATCTTCCACCTGCCAGAGGTGTCCGGCATCGCAGATGATCTCCGCGCCATCGTTGAACGTGACTTTGTAGCAGTCGTGGTCGGTGAACACCTCCGATTTCCTCACGACCTGACACTGTATGCCGCGCTCGTCGAACAGCCAATCCCCGACCTTGACATCCCCCATTGTCGTCCAGCCCGTGGGTGTCGGCAGAGGCGTGTCAAGGGCAAGCGCTTTCCCGGAGCCCCTGGGCATCGCCAGAGCGAACAGGCCGCCCTTCAAAACTGCCGTTTCGATTTTGTGGATGGCCTTGAGGTGATCGGGCGACCATTCCAGCGAAAACGTTTCAGGGAAATACTCCTCACAAAACATTCGGAAGTTCGTCCGGCACCGCTTCTTCCTCTCCGGGTTCACCACCTCCGGCAGTTCCCCGATGTCGCGTCCGGCCATCGCGAGCGCGAGATTCCGGTTGCGGGCGGCATTCTTCTTTTCTTCATACGTCAGCGGCGTCATGCTCTGCCTCAGCATGAGTTCGGAACGAAGCCAGGCGGCATACTTGAACAAGTTGACGGTCTGCCCTCCGTCATCGCTGATGCGGAAGCCCGCACGGTCGCGATGCCGCCTGAGCTGGCGGTCGTTCAGCACGGCCATCAGCGGGGTCGTGTTCACAATTCGCACGATTTCAATCGGCTTGAGTTTGGTCGGGTTCATTGGCATTGCTGTTGATCTCCTTCAGTATCCACGCCATGTAACTGATGAAATTGACTGTTCCGTCGGCGTTGCGTGGTGCGCCCGCGTCAAAGTCGCTATGCAGAAGTTCCAAGGTCATAGCCCGATATCCGGACTTGACCAGAACGTCCACGACCTGTTCCGGCGTCAAGGCCAGCAGGTTTCGCTGTTTTTCCATAAAAAGCCATCCTTTCTGGTTTTTAATTCGATTTTATCTGGGTTTAAGTTCAATTTCGACTGGACAAAGCGGAAACATGCGCTTTAAGTAATGTCGTCCGCTCGAATAAGCTCACCAACAACACTCAAACAGGAGGTCATCAATGAGCAACAGCGAAGTTAAAGTCGGAAGCCTTATCAGAGTTAAGGTCGGTCGCAACCTCATCCTCGCAAGAGTCCTCGAAGTCCTCAACGACGGATTCCGCGTGTGCAGCGTCGCGAAAAACAAGGAGTTCAACGTGCCGCAGAGCCGGGTTCAGCTCGACGGGGAACAGCCCGCGCCCGCAAACGCGGAACCGCAGCCCGAGACCAGCGTTGCATCCGATTCTGCCGAAGCGGAACCGCAGACCGAAGAACTGACCGAACCCGCCGAGGCCGAGCAGGCCACCGTCGAGGTTGTCCCCGAAGATGAGGCCGCCGAGTTCACGCCATCCGGCGAGGACGAGGAAGACGAGTACGTCATCAACCCTGCGCACGAATCCGACAAGCCGGTCAAACGCCTCTCCCTGCTCAATGCCGCCGTCGAGGTCCTCAAAGCAGCCGGCCCCGAACACCCGATGAACTGCAAGGAGATTCTCGAAGCCATCCTCGAACGCCATCTGTGGACGCCCACCGAGTGCAAGACGCCGGAACAGACCCTCTACGGTTCCATCTTCCGCGAGATCAACACGAAGGAGCATCCCCGCATCGTGAAGAGCGATGTCAAGGGCAAGTTCCGAATTGCGGAGTGATCAAAACAGATTCAAGCCGGAAGAAATCTCTAAAATTGTTTCTCTTCCGGCTTGACAAATGTTTTGTAAGGGTGTATCTTTCACTGACGGAACATGAAAGGTATTCCTTTTTGTGCTTGTCGTTTTAAATGGATACAGTTTTTTGCTAAGTAACCTGGTGGTATCTTCATATCCATCGAAGACAACCTTCTTCCCAAAGAGGAGAAACAGCTATGAGCAAAAAAGAGTTAGTCCAAACGGCGAAACAGCTTATCGCCTCGCCGTCCTGTTGTCCGGAGCTCAAGGCCGTCACACAAAGGTGGCTTGACGCTGTAGGAACCGCGGAAGAAAAGGAAGACGCACACGCTCTGGTTCTGGAACTGATGGAGGACGTCAATACCCTTGACCACACCATCCAGTTTTTCGAATCGGAACAGGCCGTTCAGATGTTCGGCGCTGAACAAGCCAACGCAATGGCGGCACATGCTCGCGAGATGCAGGCATCTGGAGCAAAATGGTGTGATTGCCCCGCCTGTACCGCAGGAGTGATCCTTTGGAAAAACGCCGAATCTTTATTTGCGTAAGAACGCAATACCATTTTGTTTTGCGTCCATGCTCATTGTTTTGATGGGCAGGACTTGTCCTTTCTCCACGCGAAGATACCCCAGATGGCGAACGCCAGGTGGACGGTATCCAGCACTGCCCGGCTGAACAACCCCGACGCGACATCAAAGCCGAGCCACGCCACGTTCCCGACGGCCCAGAGGTAAAAGCAGAGGATGTTCTTCCTGACGTTCAAGACAGTTCCTGCGAGGCTGACGAATGTGATGATCCAGGTGAATGCCGCCATCATGTGAACAGTCCGTTTCTGCACATCTGCGCAAACCTCGGCTCCCGCAGACGGAAGTGCTTGATGAGCTCATCCGGGCTGACGCTCTCCCTGTAGGCCAGAAGCTCGTTTCCTTGCCTGTCGGTGAACACGACCAGAATCTCCGGCGAGCCGATACGGCAGGAGATCGCGCAGAACACCTCCGGGCATTCCGGATGTTCCTTGATGTAGGACAACGCCCTGGCGCGAGCGAGCAGATTCAGCGACAGGTCGGCCTTCGTGCCATCCTTCGTCCAGGGACTTCCGCCTCCGATTTTGCAGTTCCCGCCATAGAAGTCCACAGCAAGCTTACGTCCGGTCACACCGCAGTCCCCGATGGGGCCATGCTTCACGAACTTGCCTGTACCGTTGATGTGGAGCTTGTATTCCCGACTGCCGTCGCAGCAGAACGCAACCGCATTCCCGATATCGGAATCGAAGTGGCGATGGTTCATCGGGATGGCGACCACGATTTCGTCGATC
>JAFSZN010000044.1 GCA_017455665.1 Lentisphaeria bacterium | reverse complement strand
CGCCGCGTTGCCCATCAGAGCCTCGTCCGTGCTGATGCCGACCGTGAACACGCTCGGCACGTTGATGCGGATGTTCTGGCGGCACAGGGCGTTCTGCAGGTTCACGTCCAGCTGCATCGGGCGCAGGGAGACGAACCCGTATTCCTGGATCACCGGCCAGATAAACGCGGCGCCGCCGTGGATGCACCGGCTGGCGCGCTGTTTGCCGGTCTTACCGTAGACCACCATGATCTGGTCCGGCGGGCATTTCTTGTAGCGGGAGATGAACGTGATGACCAGGATGAACAGGATCACGAGCAGGACCGCGATCAGCAGGGCGACGTTTCCGACGCCGGCGGCAGCGAAAATGGGATTGATCATCTGAGGAAACCCTTTCTGTGTTGATATGGTTGATATGGTTGGATCTGTCCCGCAGGAGAAAGATTACGCGCGCTTGAGGCGGCGCGAATCGTCATTCGGAGTAAATATAACGCCCCATCGGGGAAATGCAAACCTTATTTCAGGTTTTTACGCAAAAAAACATCGCAAAAAATGAAAAAACGGGAAAGGGTGCGCCGGACGCCCGGAGATCGCGGCCGCAAGCCCCGTTCCCGTGAGAGGATGCCGGATGATCCCGGGGCAGGGGAGGCGGACCGTCCGGGCAGGCAGGGCATCGGACATCGGCTCCGCGGATGCCATGCCCATATCGGATCCCGGCGGCGGATACGACCATTTTCCGGTAGAGTTTTTTCCGGAACGGCTTGTATTTTTCAGGTCAGAGATGTATAGTATAGATTGAATTATAATCCGGAGGAACCCCTCATGAAACTTGAAGACCGCAAATACATCCTGAACGCACTCGTCAAGAACGCGAAAACGACCGCCGCGGACCTCGCCGAACAGCTCGGCGTCTCCGAACAGGAAGTCGCCGCCGAGATCGCCGACCTCGAAAAGCAGAACATCATCCGCGGCTACCATGCGCTCGTCAACGAGGACAACCTCCACGAAAAGCCCGTCAAGGCGATCATCGAGGTGCGCGTGCGCCCCGAACGCGAGGGCGGATTCGACCGCATCGCACGCCGCCTGAGCAATTTCCCGCAGGTCACCGCCCTGTACCTGATGTCCGGCGGCTACGACCTCATGCTTGAGGTGCGCGGCGCGGACCTCAACGAAGTCGCGTCGTTCGTCTCCAGCAAGCTCGCCACCATCGACGGCGTGCTTTCCACCGGGACCCATTTCCTGCTGAAGAAATACAAAGAATCCGGGATCATGCTCCTGGAGGAGGAACGCGATGAGCGACTCAAGATCGTGCCGTGATTTTGTAGCGCCGCACATCTCCGTCCTGCCGAAGAGCGGGATCCGCTACTTCTTCGACCTCGTCAACACCATGTCCGACGTGATCTCGCTGGGTATCGGCGAGCCGGATTTCGTGTCCCCGTGGTCGGTCTGCGAGGGCGCCATGTATTCGCTCGAACGCGGCCGCACCAGCTACACGTCCAACCTCGGGCTCCTCTCCCTCCGCAGGGCGATCTGCGACTACCTCGACGACGCGTTCGGCGTGCGCTACAGCCCGGAGAAGGAATGCCTCGTGACCGTCGGCGTCAGCGAAGCCTTCGACCTCGCGATCCGCGCCATCACCTCCCCCGGCGACGAGATCATCTACCACGAACCGTGCTACGTCTCCTACGGCCCCGAGATCCGCATGTCGCACGGCGTGCCCGTCCCCGTCAGCACGCTCGAGAAAAACCTCTTCGCGCTCGACCCCGCCGACCTCGAAAAGGCCGTCACGCCGCGCACGCGCGCCATCATCCTGAACTTCCCGTGCAACCCGACCGGCGCGGTCCTCACGCCCGAACAGATGCGCGACATCGCCAAGATCGCCGTGAAGCACGACCTCGCAGTGATCGCCGACCACATCTATTCCGAGCTGCACTACGACGACGAGCCCATGCGCACGATCGCCGCGCTCCCCGGCATGCGCGAACGCACCGTCTTCCTGCACGGATTCTCCAAGGCGTTCGCCATGACGGGATTCCGCATCGGCTACGCCTGCGGCCCGAACAGCATCGTCGACGCCATGATGAAGATCCACCAGTACACCATGCTCTGCGCTCCCATCACCGCGCAGTACGCCGCCGAGGAGGCGCTGAAGAGCGCACGCCCCGACATGCTCCGCATGGTCGCCGAGTACAAGGGTCGCCGCAATGTGATCGTCTCCCGCCTCAACGAGATGGGACTCACCTGCTTCAATCCGCACGGCGCGTTCTACGTCTTCCCGAACATCACCTCGTCCGGCCTCAATTCGCAGGACTTCGCCGTCAAACTGCTCCAGTCGAAACGCGTCGCGGTCGTGCCCGGAAACGCCTTCGGCGAATGCGGCGACGGCTATGTGCGCTGTTCCTACGCGACCTCGCTGGAGGAGATCCGCACCGCCATGGACCGCATCGGCGAATTCCTCGACGAGCTCAAAGCCGGAAAAGACTGAGCCGTTCGAACAAACAGTATTCTTTCCCGTTCAATTCTTCGGACTTGAACGGGCTTTTTTTGGGGAGGAAATAAGAATCAAACCAGGGCGCGGCCGGCGCGTTTGCCGCCGTCGCCCGGTTCGCCGTTCACGTACACGCGGACGATGCCCTCGGCGGGGGTGTGCGGATGCGCGAAATCCGCCTTGCAGTCGAGTTTCGCCGGATCGAACACGGTCAGGTCGGCGAAGTAACCGGGCTTGATCAAGCCGCGGTCCTTCAGGCGGAACAGCGAGGCGGGGAACGAGGTCACGCGGCGGACGGCTTCCGGCAGGCCGGCGAGCTCCGCCGTCAGCTTCAGAAAGAGCGGGAACGACCCGAACGAACGCGGATGGCCGCGCCCGAGCGATTCGTCCTGCGGACGCGCATTCTCGTCCGTGCCGCAGCACACCCACGGTTCCGCCAGAATCCGCCGCAGATTGTCCGGCGACATCCCCCCGAACGCCGCCATCGCCCGCGCGCCGTCGTCGCGCAGGACCGCGACCGCGAACGCCGCGGCGGAGGGCATTCCGGCTCGGACGGCGCAATCCTCGAGCGTCATGCCGCAGTACGGCAGGAATTCGGGTTTGGAAACCGCCGTTAAAATCGCGCGCTTCACGCGGCGGGAATCCGCCAGTTCGGCGATCAGACGTTCGCATTCGGCGGGATCGCCGCTCAGTTTCTCCTGAATCTCGCGGTCGCGCATGGAATCGTAGCGCGGCGGCAGGATCACGCTCAGGCTCGTCTGGGAATAAGTGTACGGATAACGGTCGGCAGTGACGCGCAGTCCGCGCTCGCGGGCTTTCGCCAGCAGCGCCAGCGCGGCGTCCAGCTTGCCCCAGTTCGCCTCGCCAGCCGTCTTGAAATGGCTCACGTGGAGCCGTCCGCTGCCCGCCGAGGCGAACGCGACCGCCTCCTCCAGCGATTCGATCAGGCGCGCGCCCTCGCTTCTGAGGTGCGTCGTGTAGATCGCGTCCGTTGGCTTCAGGACCGCCGCCAGGCGCAGCAGGTCGGACGGCGGCACGGTGCGGCCGGGTGCGTACAGGAGCCCGCTGGAAAGCCCGGGGCAGCCTTCGGAAAGCATTTTGTCGAGCGCGGCGCACTGGTCCTCGACCTTCGGATACGCCGCGCACAGGGCGTTGTGTCCGCAGAGCACGGCGAAATTGACCGCCGGGCGCACGTTCTCAACCGCCGCGCAGTAATCCCGCCAGTCGGTCCACGACGGCTTCATGCCGACGGCGGCGCAGTCCGAGGCGATCTGTTCGGCGTTGCGAGGCGTAACGGGAAACAGCGAATGTCCGCAGTTGCCGAGTATTTCGGTGGTGATCCCCTGCGTGCGCTTGCTGAAGGCGTCGGGTGCGGCGAGCAGCGTGGCGTCGGAGTGCGAATGCGCGTCGATGAATCCGGGCGAGACCACGCATCCCTGCGCGTCGAAGACCTCGGCGTCCTTCGCGCCGGATATCTCCCCGCCCGAAGCGACCTCGGCGATCCGGTCGCCGTCAATGCGGATGGAGCCGGGGTAAACGTCGCCCCCGGTCCCGTCGCAGACCAGCGCATTCCGGATGATCCGCACGGCGTTCACCTGGCGATCACACCGTCTTTCAGCACGATCGCGCGGTCGGCGATGTCCGCCACGCCCCGGTCGTGCGTGACCATTACGATGGTCGTGCCGTGTCCTTCCACGAGCTTGCGGAAGAGGTTGAGGATGCCTTTCCCCGTCTTGGAGTCGAGGTTGCCGGTCGGCTCGTCCGCCAGCAGGAGGCGCGGCTCGTTCATCATGGCGCGCGCGATGGCGGCGCGCTGCTGTTCGCCGCCGGACATCTCGTTGGCGCGGTGCCCGATGCGGTCCTTCAGGCCGACGCGTTCCAGCAGGTCGAGGGCGCGCGCTTTGCACTCGCGCGGCGGCTTGCCGTCGAGCAGCGAGGGCAGCATCACGTTTTCGAGGATGTTCAGCTCGGGCAGGATATGGTAGGACTGGAACACGAATCCGATGTTCTTGCGGCGGAACGCGACGAGTTTCGAGGCGGACAGCTCCGCCGGGTTCACGCCGTCGATCACGACGGAGCCTTCGTCCGGGCGCGAGATCGTGCCGATGATGTCGAGTAGCGTCGTCTTGCCGCTCCCGGACGCGCCGAGAAGCACGGTCCATTCGCCGCGGCCCGCGTTGAACGACACGCCGCGCAGGACCTTGATCACGGAGGAACCGATCCTGAAACTCTTGGAAACGGACTGTATGGACAGGAAATCTTTGGTGTCACTCATAGCGCAGCGCCTTTGCGGGATCGAGGTTGGCGGCGCGGATCGCGGGGACCAGTGCGCCGCAGGTGCAGAGCAGGATCGAGATCACGGAGATCAGCGCCACGTCGCCCCACACGATGTGCGCGGGCAGTTCGCTGAAGAGGTACAGCTCCTTCGGGAAGATCTCCTGGCCCGTGATCGTCCGCATCGCGTACAGGATGTTCATGCGGAACACCACGACCAGCCAGCCGAGGAACACCCCGCCGGCGGTCCCGATGATCCCCACGAAGAACCCCTGCATGATGAAGACGCGCATGATCGAAAACGACCCCGCGCCCATGCTTTTCAGCAGGCCGACCTCCTTCGTCTTCTGGATCACGGTCGTGATGAGCGTGTTCGCGATGCTGAACGCCGCCACGAGCACGATGAAGACCAGCAGGAAGAACATCATGTTCTTCTCCACCGCCAGCACGCTCAGCAGCTGGCCGTTCAGCTGTTTCCAGGAATACACCATCACGTCCGGGTGGCTCTTCGACAGCCGGTCGCGCAGCGGCGTCAGGAAGCTGTCGATGTGGAACGGATCGTCCACCCACACGTAAACGTGCGTGGCGCAGCCCCAGTCCAGCCCGAACAGCTGGTCGGCGTCGTCGAGCGAGAGAAACATGATGTCGCGGTCGTAGTCGTACTTGTCGAAGCTGAAAATGAACGACACGGTGTACTCGCCCGGCAGGTAGTATTCGGATTTGTCGGAGATCTGGTAGCGCCCGGTCTCCGGATTGCGTTCGATGAGCTTGGCGAGGCGCGACGGCGAGTGCAGGAGCACCTTGCTGCCGACCGTAAGCCCGAACTCGTTCGCGATGACCTGGCTGACCGCGATCTCGCCGCGTCCGAGCGAGTATTCGCCCTGCTTCACGACGCTCTTCAGGTCGAGCCCGGCGGTGTCCATGTCGGGGTCGAACGCAGCGAGCACCTTCGGATTGAACGCCTCCTTCACCTGGAGCAGCACGGGCGAGACGAGCACGGGGAGCGCGCGGCCGCCGTTCTGTTTCACGATGTTCACCACGTCCTCCGCCTCCTCGGAGAAGAACACCCCGGCGTTGCCGCGCGGGTTGGTGGAGTAATGCCGCGTGGGCTTGCGGATCTGGGCGTGCGACCCGGTCTCCAGCAGTTTGATCTTCGTCTGGTCGGTGAATCCGGTCATGACGGCGAGCACCACGATCAGCACCGCCACGCCCAGGATCACCCCGATCACGGAGATCAGCGTGATCACGCTGACCGCACTGCGTTTCGGCTTGAAGTACCGCCACGCCAGAAAACATTCCGTCCGAACACTCATCCGTGTGAATTCCAATTCGTTAGGTTATAAAAAAAGCGAGGATCCGGAAAAGCCGTCCTCTCAATCAGCTTTAAAACAGATAAATATACCTCGTTTTTGCGCTTTTTTCAAGCCGTGTTGTTGCCTTTTTCACCTTCCGGCGTTATATTATCTCCATTATGACTACGATGCCGAACTTCATGCCGCACAAACCCGAACTCCTCGCGCCAGCCGGAAACGCCGCCTGCGCCCTCGCCGCCTACGACGCGGGGGCGGACGCCGTGTACGCTGGGCTCAAGCGCTTCAACGCCCGCGAACGCACCGGCAACTTCACGCCGGACGAGATGAGCCGGGTGATCCGCTACGCGCACAAAAACGGGCGGAAGTTCTACGTGACGCTGAACACGCTCATCAAGGAGAGCGAGATCCCGGAAGCGGCGGAAATGCTCGCCGAGCTCGACCGCATGCACCCGGACGCCGTCATCGTGCAGGACCTCGGCATCGTCGCCATGCTCCGCGACTATTTCCCGCGCCTGACCATCCACGCCTCCACGCAGACCGGCATCCACAACACCGCCGGGCTGGAGCTCGCGCACGAACTCGGCGTGAAGCGCGTGATCCTGGAACGCCAGACATCGCTCGCCGAACTCGAAGCGATCGCCGCCTCGAAACCGCCCGTCGAGCTCGAAGTCTTCATCCACGGCGCGCTCTGCTGCTGCATCTCCGGCTCCTGCCTGCTCTCCAGCTGGCTCGGCGGCTGGAGCGGCAACCGCGGCAAGTGCAAGCAGCCCTGCCGCCGCCGCTACCACACGTCCGCCGGAAACGGCTTCTACCTCTCCGTGCAGGACCTCTGCACGATGGAGCTCCTGCCGCGCATCGCCGCGACCGGAGTCGCGTCCGTCAAAATCGAGGGACGCCTGCGCCGGTCCGACTACGTGGAACACGCCGTGTCCGCCTACCGGATGCTGCTCGACGCGACGAGCGAGGAGGAGTTCAAATCCCTGCTGCCCGCCGCGCGCGATCGCATGGCGCACACGTTCGGGCGCAAATGGTCGGAGGGCTTCTACACGGCAGCGTCGGCGAAGACGCTCGTCAAGCACGATTCGCTCGGCGCGTCCGGACAGCTCTGCGGCACGGTCGTCTCCGCGAAGGACGGGCTCGCCGTCATCGACGTGACCAGGCGCATCCACCTCGGCGACGTCCTCCGCATCCAGCCGCGTTCCGGCGACGAAGGCCCCGCCGTCTCCGTGACCTCGCTCATGGTCAACGGCGTCCGCGTGAACCGCGCGCTCCAGGGCGAACGCTGCACGGTCCGCATGGCGGCGGACATGACGGCCGCGCCCGGCTCGATCGTCTACAAGACCGGCGAATCCACCTCGGACTACTCGCGCCGCGTGGCGTCGCTCCCCGCGCCGCGTCCGGAGATCCCGCTCAGACTGCGCCTCGACGCCTCCGGCCTGGCAGCCGAACTCTGCGGACGCACATTCAAAAAAGCGCTCGAACTCGCGCCCGCCACGGCGCACCCCGTCACGCCGGACTCCCTCGCGGCGGCGTTCGAGGGCGAAGGCTCCCCGGATTTCGTCTTCTCGCCTGTTCAGGCGGAGGTCGACGGTGGGTTCTTCCTGCCTGCAAGCGTGCTGAAATCCGTCCGGCGCGAGCTCACAGCGTTCGCCGAAGAAATCCCGGCGCAGGATCGCCCCGATCCCGCCGCAGACTCTTTGAAAAAACTTCTTGCCGATTACGAACAAATCCGCCATCCCGCCGAACTCGAATCTGTCCGGGAATGCGTGATCCTTCCGCGCGGCGTCCGTCCGCCGTCGCCCGGCATGACCGTCATCCGCGAGCTCGCCGACGATCCCTCGCCGCACGAGGAACTCCTTCTGCCGTTCTACATCCCGCAGAAATCCCTGCCGGAGATCGCCGCCGCGCTCGAACGTTTCGTCAAAAAAGGCGGAAGGACCGTCCGCGTGACCGCGCTCCAGCATTTCACGCTCCTGAAAAAGCATCCCGGCCTCACGGTCCGCACCGGATTCCCTCTGCCCTGCTGCAATTCCTTCGCGGCGCGCGAGCTCGGCCGCCTCGGCGCGTCCTTGGTGCAGGCATGGGTCGAACTCGAACGCGCCGAGCTTGAGGCGTTCGCGCGAAAGTCGCCCGTCCCCGCCGAACAGTTCATCTTCGGGCGTCCGGTCCTGCTCTCCACGCGCGCGGCGATCCAGGTCAACGGCGACATGCAGGACGCCCGCGGCAACGTCTTCCGCGTCTCGCATCACGGCGTGCTCACGCAGATCACGGCGGACAAGGTCATGGGGCTGCCGCGCGTCCGCGGTTTCGCCGCGTATCTGACCGACCTCCGGGACGCCCGCGCCGACGAACCGGGTGAAGCACTCTTCAATTTCGGCTACGAATTGAAGTGACGCTTTTATCTCCCGCGCGACATTATTTCGAAAAAAAATGCCGGTCCGCTATTGATTTGCCGCGAGTTTGTGATATATTGCTGTTTGACTTCTTTTTTTGCAACCTTCCGGAAAGGCTTTCTCACATGACCAGATTCCTCGCTTCCGTTCTTCTTCTTTTCGTTTGCTGCGCCATGCTCCCCTCGTGCAAGCTCTCCGACGCCGAGATCGAAGTGATGCTCGGGCTGAACGACCCCGGCGAACCCGCCGACCTCACGGTGGAACAGCTCATCAAGCACATGGAGGCTGCGACCGACCCCGAGGGCAACTTCAAGAACGCCAAGTCCTATATCCTCCGCCAGGTCATCGTGGAGGAATCGCAGAAGGACGTCGACGACAATCCGTTCACGCAGCGCACGCGCACCTCCGTCGACCAGTACGAGACCGAGATCAAGTTCCGCAAGCCCGATTTCCAGCGCCAGATCTCCTACCGCAACGGCGAGCCGTTCGCCTCGCTGCTGTACAAGGGCGGCCGCGCGTGGACCATCGACCCGAAGAAGAGCAAGGCGACCGAGATCACCGGCCACCAGCTCCGCCTGTTCCACGTCTTCAACTCGTTCTCCCACCCGAACAACAATCTTGAGGACGTCTTCGGCACCATCGAGATCTCCACCGTCTACATCAACGGCGCGCGCCATTACCGCGTCGTCTGCCGCGCCGACGACGTCGAGATCGCGCCGTATGTAATGTACGTCAACGCCAATACGTTCATCACCACACGGATGGAGACGATCCTTTACACCGACGGCGGCGAGGAATTCCTTTACGTCGCTCTGCCCGACCGCTTCGAAAAACGCAGCGGCGTCGTGATGCCGACCATCACGAAGACAACGATCGGTGAGGACCGCCACGAGGTCATCCTCCTGCGCGAGTTCGAACTGAACGTCACGTTCAGCGACGACGTTTTCCAGGTGCCGGAAGACAAGATCAAGATCGGCAGGAAGAAACAGGAATAATCCGCACGGTCGCAAAACAGAAGACCGCTTCATAAAGATATCGCCGGGACCGCAATCCGAATGGTCCCGGCAGTTCTGTTTTAAACTGGAAACGGGGAGGGGGCGCAATCGCTCTTACTTGCGCCAGAAGGACGGCAGGAAGAGCACGAGGATCGTGAAGAGCTCGAGGCGTCCGATGAGCATTTCGAACGCGGACAGGAGTTTCGCCGCCGGATTGAGCCAGTCGAAATCGCACGCGGGCCCGACCTGCGCCGCGCCGGGTCCGACGTTGCTCAGGCTGGCGATGGAGATCGACAGCGCGGATTCCCAGGTGCATTCCGGGCAGACGGCGGGGATCAGCAGCGCGAAAAGCGAAATGACGCCGATGTAGGCGGTGAAGAACGCGATGGTCTTCTGGATGGCGGGCGCTTTCATGCGGACGTTGTTCAGGTACACGCCAGTGACGAGCTGCGGAAAGATGTTGTGTTTGACCTCGGTCAGGCTCTGCCGCCACACCAGCAGCGCGCGGACGCATTTGAGGCCGCCGGAGGTCGAACCGCCGCAGCCGCCGATCACGGAGATCCCGAGGAGCAGCGCGACCGCGATATGCGGCCAGGCGCAGTAGTCCCCGATCGCGAACCCGGTGGACGTCATGATGGAGACGGACTGGAACGACGCGTCGCGGAACGCCCGTCCGACGACGGACATGGATTCGACGAAGCCCCGTCCCGGTTCGACATGGTACGCCTGTCCCTGGAGCAGCAGCGCGACCGCGATGATGCAGCTGACGCCCGCCAGGATCGACGCGTACACGCGGAATTCCTCGTCGCGGAAATACGACAGCGTCTTGCCGGAGAGGAGCCGCACGTGCAGATAGAAATTGACGCCGGAGATGAACATGAAGAACATGACGATCAGCGTGACCGGCGTGCTGTGAAACGCCGCGATGCTGTCCTGGCGCGTGCAGAATCCGCCGGTCGAGATCGTCGTGAAGGAATTGCAGACCGCCTCGTACAGGTCCATCCCGGCGAAGCGCAGAAGCACGACCTCGCAGGCTGTGAGCCCGACGTAGATCATCCACAGGATCTTCGCGGAGGACGTGATGCGCGGCGCGATCTGCGTGTCGGAGGACTTCAGACCGGGCGTCTCCGCGTTGTACAGCATCTGTCCGCCGCGGTTGAACATCGGCAGGACCGCCAGCGCGAGCACCACGATCCCCATGCCGCCCAGCCACGATTCCAGCGCGCGCCAGAAAACCACGCCGCGCGGCAGGCTCTCCACGCCGTCCGCCAGCACGGCGCCGTTCGCCAGGCGGTATCCGCGGTGGATCAGCGCCGCGCCGGTCGTCGTGAACCCGGAAACGGACTCGAAAAAGGCGTCGTGCCAAGGCATCCCCGCCACGAAAAGGAACGGCAGGGCGCCGAGGATCGAGGCGGCGAGCCACCCGAACGCCGCGACCGCGTATCCTTCGCGCAGTCCGGCTTTGCAGTGCTGTTCCGTGCGGGGACGGAATACGGCGCATCCGGCGGCTCCGGCGACGAGCGTGGCTGCGGCGCATATGAGGAGCGCGCGGACGTCGCCCGTCGAATCGTGGCAGAAGAACCCGACGATGCCGGACAGGGTTTCCGTGAACCCGACCGCGGCGGAGATTACACAGATGAAGAAAAGGATGAGCCTGTGGTTCATAAGCAGAACGCGTTATTTCGCGGGGAAGATCTTGTCGATCATGCGCATGGTGTCCCGCGTGACGACCGCGACCACGGTGTCGCCTTCCAGCAGCACGGTGTCTCCGGCGGGCGCGAAGATCTCGCTGCCGCGGAAGACGAGCGCGAGAACGAGGCTGGCGGGGAGCTTTGCGGCGGAGAGGGATTTGCCGCACAGCGGGGATCCGGCGGCGATGCGGAATTCGGAGATGGCAGCCCTGAGGCTCTGCAGCTGGACGTCGACGCGCTTGTTGCCGCCCTCCAGGAGGCGCAGCACGGAGTTCGCGGCGACCAGCGTGGCGCTGAACGCGCAGTCGATGGGGCCGAGTTCGCGGGCGATGCGGATGTATTCGGGGCGGTGCGTCAGGCTGATGACCTTTTTCGCGCCGAGACGTTTTGCGATGATGCACGAGAGGATGTTTTCCTCGTCGTCCTGGGGGACGCTGACGAACACGTCGGACGCCGCGATCCCCGCGTCATCCAGCAGGGATTCGTCGGTCGGGTCGCCGTGAAGCACCATGATCCCCGGCGGGATCTCGTCCTGGATGCGCTCGCCTGTCTTTTCGTCGCGCACGATCATGCGGACGCCGAATCCGAGTTCATGCGCCTTGCGCGCCACAATGACGCTGGCGTCGTCGTCGCCGGACACGATGATGCGCGACGGCTTCCCGGCGTTCTCCGGCGTCGCCCAGTCCACGAACGCGTCGATGTCCTCCTTGCGGCCCGCCACGTACACGCGGTCGCCGGGGATCAGCAGGGTGTCGCCGTGCGGGATCAGGAGCTGGCGGTCGCGGACGAGCGCGGCGAACCGTATTTTCCGGAGAAGCTCCGGCCCGGGGATGTCGCGGATGCGGACGCCCTGCAGGATGCTTGACCGCGTGATCTCGAGCACGAGCATGGCGGCGTCATGGCGGGTGAAATTGATGGATTCGAGCGTGATCGGGTTTGCGAGGACCGCCAGTATCTTCTGGGCGGATTCCTCGGGCGAGGAGAAGGTGCGCCAGAGGCCGTAGGTCGCCGGGGTGATGCCGTCCTCCTCGGAGAAACAGTCGTTGCTGTACAACCGGCAGACGGTATGCTTCACGCCGAGCTTGTTCGCGATCTGGCATGCAAGGATGTTCGCGGCTTCGTCGCCGCTCACCGCCAGCACGGCGTCCGCCGTTTCCGCCCCTGCCTGTTTCAGCGTGTTGACATTGGAGCAGCTTCCGGCGATGGTCATGGCGTCGAACTTGTCGGCGATCCGGGCGAGTTCATCTGCGTCGCTGTCCACGACCACGACGTTATGGTCCTCTTCGCTGAGCGCGGACGCCAGAAGCCGTCCCAGTTCGCCCGCTCCGATCACGATGATGTTCATAAATGCTCTCCTCCGGCTACGGACCCTGTGGCGGTTTTCAATGGCGCTCCGCGGCGAATCTTTCTTTCCGTCCTGCCGGACAAACGTTTTTCAGGTGAAGTCGAATTCGGTTTCGAAGAGTTCCGCAAGCTTTTTGCACAGCTCTTCCTCTTTTTCCCCCGTCACGGAGATCGTGACCATCTCGCCCTTCTGCAGCCCCATGGTGAGCAAATCGAGGATGCTGGTGAGCTTGGACGCGCCGCGGGGGCCGGTGATCAGGATCTCGTGCGTGGGAGCGTACGGCTCGGCGGTGAACATGATGACGCTGGACGGACGGCAGTGGATGCCGGCCTTGTTGCGGATTTCAACGGTTAACTGGTACATGCGTATGCTTTCGGAGGGGGGTTAGAACCACACGGCGCTGTTGATCGCCTTCTGCGTCCAGACGGACAGGATGCCTTGTTCGTGGAAATAATCATGGCCCCAGCCCTGCAGCACGCCCTCGTCGTCGAAAAGGAACGGGGTGCACTCGTCCTGCGTGACCAGGCCGTCGTACCACTTGGGGCTGGTGTAGTAAAACCAGAGGTTGTCCGTGCTGTAAAGCTCCTTGCTGAGCGGCTCGCCGGCGATCTCGGCGACCTGTTCCCGCGTCATCCCGACGCGGATGTCCGCCAGCTTCGCGCGCTGTTCCTTCGCCTGAAAATACCCGCAGGACGCGCACAGCGCAGCCAATGCGGCGCAGGCAGTGGTCAGGATCATGTGTCGGATCATTTCCGGTTCCTTTCGGGGGCGGTGATAAAACAGTGCGTTCTGAAGCAAAAAGGTGTTTCTATACAATATACTGCAAAAATACGTTTTGTCAAGCGCGTTCCGCCAAAAACCCGGCGGTATCCGCCCCGAAAAGATCCAGCATCGCGCCGGGCGGCGCGCTTTCGCACCGGACCGCCTCGTCCGTGCCGGGCATCGTGAAGGACAGCCGCCACGCGTGGAGCGCCTGCGTCGGCAGGACCAGCGTCGCGCGGTCGGCGTCCGTCATGGCGTCCTCCGTGAACCGCAGGAAAATGGTGTCGTCCGGGCCGTAGAGCTTGTCGCCGAGGAGCGGGAATCCGCAGGAATACAGCGTGGCGCGTATCTGGTGCAGACGCCCCGTGTGCGGACGGCATTCGACGAGGCTGAATCCGCCGCAGGTTTTCAGACAGGTAAACTCCGTGGCGCACGGTTCGGCGTCCTCCGTGCCCGGATCGGTCTCCGTGAACCGCCGTTTCTTCCGCACCGGGGACGCGGGATCGGACGACAGCCAGCCGTTTTTCAGGACCGTGCCGGCGGGGAACGCGCCGAACACGGCGGCGAGGTACGTCTTCTCCACCTGCCGCGAGGCGAAAAGCCCGCTCAGAACGCCCGCCGTCTCCGCGTCTTTCGCGAGCACGACCAGTCCGGACGTCTCCCGGTCCAGACGGTTCACGACGAACAGCTCGCCGTACCGTTCCTTCATCAGCATCAGCAGAGTGTTTTGAAAATAGCAGCCCGACGGATGGACCGGCAGGCAGCCCGATTTCGACACGACCAGGAACCGGGGGCGGTCCAGCACGACCGAGTATGCCGGGTCGACCTCGGGTTCCGCGATCCCCTGCACGTCGAACGTGATCACGTCGCCGGCATGGAGCCGCCGCGAGGCGCGCACCCGGATGCCGTTGACCGCGATCCGCCCCTCGCGGATGATCGACTGCCATCCGGTCCGGGACTGGTAGGTGAAACGCCCCGTGAGGAAATGGTCCAGGCGGACGCCTTCGAGTTCCGGTCCGGCGGTCGTGCTGATGGTGCGTTCCTGCATGATTTCGATAAAAAAGAGGTGTTTTTTCGGGTTCGGATTAGATTTTTTTCATTCTTATGCTATAATATAGCACCGCATGTATTTTTTCAAAGCGCAAGAGACCGTAAAATGTTTGAAAATCTTTCCGACAAATTCCAGGAAGTCTTCCGCAAGCTCCGCGGCCAGACGACCATTTCCGAATCCAATATCGCAGAATCCATGCAGGATGTCCGCGACGCCCTGATCGACGCCGACGTCAACATCGAGATCGCCGACGAGTTTGTTTCCGAAGTCCGGCAGGCGTGCCTCGGCGAGGCCGTCGTGAAGAGCGTCACCCCCGGCCAGCAGGCGGTCAAGATCGTCCACGACAAGCTCGTCGAGCTCATGGGCTCCGCCGAGGCGGAACTCAACACGGGAGCGCATCCGAACATCATCCTCATGGTCGGCCTGCACGGCTCCGGCAAGACGACGACCAGCGCCAAGCTCGCGCTGCATCTGAAGAACAAGGGCAAGAAGGTCCTGCTCGCGGCATGCGACGTGTACCGTCCCGCCGCCATCGACCAGCTGAAGGTGCTCGGCGGCGAGATCGGCGTCCCGGTCTACGCGGAAGAAGGCGTCGGGGACGTCCCCGGCATTGCGCTCCGCGCGCTGGAAAATGCGCGTTCCGACAACGCCGACTTCCTGATCATCGACACCGCGGGCCGTCTCCAGATCGACACCGCGATGGTGCAGGAGCTGGTGATGGTCTCCAGCGTCACGCAGGCGGGCGAGATCCTGCTCGTCGCGGATGCCGCCCTCGGCCAGCAGGCCGTCTCCGTGGCGCGCCATTTCAACGACGCGCTCCATATCACCGGCATCGTGCTCACCAAGCTCGACGGCGATGCGCGCGGCGGCGCGGCGCTCTCCATCCGCAAGGTCACAGGCTGCCCCGTCAAGTTCACGGGTTCCGGCGAAAAGCTGGAGGACCTCGACGTCTTCCACCCGGACCGCATGGCGTCCCGCATCCTCGGCATGGGCGACGTGGTCTCGCTGGTCGAACGCGCCGTGGAAAAGATCGACCAGGAGGAAGCGGCGAAGTTCGAGGAGAAGATCCGCAAGAATACGTTCGATTTCGACGACTTCCTGGGCCAGCTGCGCCAGATGACGCGCCTCGGCGGCCTCGAAGCCATCCTGAAATTCCTGCCCGGCGGCGACAAGCTCTCCGGCATCGCCGAGCTCGCGCCATCGAAATTCGCCGGCATGGAGGCGATCATCCTCTCCATGACCAAATACGAACGCGCCAACGCCGAACAGATCGACATGCCCCGGCGCAGACGTATCGCGAAGGGCTCCGGACGCTCCGTCGAGGAAGTCTCCCAGCTCATCAAGCAGTTCCTCCTCATGAAGAAAGTCATGAAGAACAACAGTCTGCTCGACCGGATGGCGGGCGGCATGCGCGGCGGCTTCGGCGGCGGCATGGGCGGTTTCGGCAGCATGGGCGGCATGGGCGGCTTCGGAGGCATGGGTGGAATGGGCGGCTTCCGCATGCGCGGCAGCAACTACACCCCGCCGAAAAAGAAACGCCGCAAAAAATAACCCGAATCACGGGAGCAAACGATTATGAGTCAGGAAAAACCGCTGATCTGGATCATGGCCGGGGAATCGTCCGGCGACCTCTATGGCGCGCGCATCGCGCAGGAAGTGATGAAACAATGCCCCGCCGCGACTGTCCGCGGCATGGGCGGGCAGCGCATGCGCGAGGCGGGCGTGGACCTTTTCATCGACTCCTCCGAGCTCGGCGTGGTCGGCTTCATCGAGGTCTTCGCGCACATCGGCACGTTCATCCGCATCTTCTTCCAGTGCATCGCGCTCGCGAAGAAGGAACGCCCCGACGCCGTGATGGTCATCGACAATCCCGGATTCAACATCCGCCTCGCGAAACGCCTCTGGAAGCTCGGCATCCCGGTCGTCTGGTTCGTCAGCCCCCAGGTGTGGGCGTGGCGCAAGTCCAACATCCCGCGCATTGCCAGATACTGCCGCAAGCTCATCGTGATCTTCCCGTTCGAAACGGAAGTCTGGGCGGGCTCCGGCCTCGAAACGCATTTCGACGGGCATCCGCTGATCGAGATCGTCCGCGAGCGTACCGATCCGTCGCTGAAACGCGACCCGAACCACGTGCTGATCCTGCCCGGCAGCCGCGGACACGAGACGTCGGAGCTGCTGGAGCCGTTCCTGAAGACCGTGCTGATCCTTCACGAACGCCGCCCGGAACTGTATTTCACGATCTCGGTCCCGCGCAAACAGACGTATCAGGACGTCCTCAGAGGACTCGACCAGTTCACAAGGCATCACCCCGAAATGCAGGACGTCCGCATCGACGTCAAGACGGGCGTCACTCCGCGCGCCATTCAGGAATGCACCGCCGGGCTCGCCGCATCCGGCACGGTCACGGTCGAATGCGCCATCGCCGGACTGCCTCTCGTGGTCGCCTACAAGCTTAACTACATCACCTTCCTTTTTGCGCTCCTCATCGTGCGAAAACTTTTCCGCAACGCCTTCACGATGGTGAACATCATCCTGAACCGGAAATCCTTCGAGGAATTTCTCCAGTATCAGGTCCGACCTTCCGACATGGCAGATGCGATGGAACGCATCCTGCCGGGAGGATCCCGCAGGGCCGAGGTGGAACACGACATGGAGGAACTCCGCCAGATGCTCGCACCGGAAGCGACGAACGCCACGGCAAAGGCCGCGCGCCATCTGCTTTCCACAGCGGGATTCTGACCTCGGGCGTTCATTTCCCTTTTGGAACGCCGGTCAAAAGACGTCTCCGGCTTTCACGCATCGGAAGCCGGTCGATCCTGTCCGTCGTCCGTTTTCTCGCGTCCGGCGGGATTATCGTTCTGTCCCGCTTCCGCGCCGTTATTGCGTCCGGCGGGATTATCGTTCTGTCCTGCTTCCGCGCCGCCGCGTCCGGCGGCGTTCTCATTCCGTCCGCCGCGTCCGGAGCCGCCCGCGGTCCGGTCACGGTTGAACGCCGGACGGTTGCTGTTCGGCGCAAACGGTCTCATCACGCCTCCGGCGGGAGGCATGAAGATGTTTCCGGTTCGGCCCTGTCTGGTCCCGTTCTGCGAGGTCGCCGGAGTACGCGTCCATGCCCTTGGCTGCAAAGCCGGATTCGGATTCTGTCTGCCCGGCTGTCTGCCCGGCTGAACAGGCTGGCGTCCGCCCGGCATGGGCTGGCGTCCGGCCGCGCCCGGACGGACCGCCGCCGGAAGATTTGACTCCAGCCGCGCCAGTTCCATCTGAAACTCCGTGAGTCTGTCCCCGTGGTAGTCGTCCAGTTCGTCCCGTATCTTCGAGGCGAGTTCCTGAATGTTACCCGGCTGGATCCGCGCGGGCGCGCTCATCTGTTCCAGCTGTTCCATCTGCATCTCGAGCAGGGTCTCCTTCACCTCGTCCGGGGCGTCCGGACTGCGGTACAGGATCTCCAGCATTCCCTGCAGGCGCGCCGTTTCGCTGCGCACGGCGGCCTGGTCGCCGCTCCGCCGCAGAAGGGCGATATAGGCGGTGTAAAGCTCCACGGCGGCCGAGGCGACTTCGGGCGTGTTCGGGTACCACGCCAGCAGATGGTCCGCCAGGGCGAGCGCCTGTTCGAGCGACTGCCTGTTCTGCGTGCTGAACCGCGTCTGCGCGTTCAGCCTCCGGCTCATCAGGTCGACGAGCGCCAGGGAGAATTCCATGCGGTCGGGGTATTGTTTCGCCAGCTTGCCGAGGATCTCCGGCGGGTTCGGATCGACGCCGGGGATCGGGTCGGACGAGGCAAGTCCGGGCTGCGTTTCCAGCAGCAGGACATACTGGTAAAGGTAGTCGGGATTCTCCGGGTCGGCAAGGAGGAGCGAACGGAGCAGGGCGAACGCCGCGTCGTATTCGCCCAGGGACTGGTAGGCGCGGACCGCTTCGCAGGTCTGCGGATATTCCTCGATGACCCGGTGCGACAGTTCTTCCGCCTGAGCCGTCTTTCCCTGCTGCCGGAGCACGACGGCAAGCAGGTTCAGCGTGGCGGCGTCGGTCCGGAGATCGGCGGCGCGCCGGAACGCGTTTTCGGCGAGCGGATAGTTGCCGGACCGCATGGCGGCGGTCCCGATCAGCAGGTTCATGTCCGCGATCTCCGACTGCGGCAGGTTGCGCTGTTCGGCGATGTCCTGGTAATACGGCATCAGGCGGGAAAGCAGTTCGCTTCCGCTCGAAGTCGGCGTGCGGTGTTCGATGTGGGCGAAGATGTCGGACAGCGCGGCGTTTGCCGCGGCGGCGTTCTTCTCGGCAAGTTTCAGGGCGGAATTGGTGCGGACATAGCCGACCGTCACGGAGACGGCGAACGCCGCGATCGCGGTCAATGCCAGCAGGCTCAGCGCCGCCACCGCGGGCTTGCGTTTCGCCCAGAGCCGGAACCGCCGGAACGCCGACGTGTTCGCCGCCGAAACGGGTTCGTGGCGGAGGAAATGGTCCAGGTCGGCGGCGACTTCCGCCATGCCCGGATAACGTGCCGCAGGATCGAAGCTGACGCAGCGGTTGACGATCGCCGCCAGGTCGGGTTCGGAGCATTGCAGCGGCGGAAGCTGGCCGGCGCAGATGCGGTCGATCAGTTTCTGCGGGTTCTGTTCCGGCAGGACCGGGGCATGCGTGATGAGTTCATACAGCGTAATCCCGAATGAATACTGGTCTCCTGCAAACGCCCTGATGCCGTGTTTGAGGCGTTCCGGCGCCATGTAGCGCAGCGTCCCGCTCCGCATCCCGGACCTGCCCGGTTTTCCGATCTCGTCCTTCTGCACGAACGCCAGCCCGAAGTCGCCGATATGGATCTCGCCCTGCCTGTCCAGCAGCAGGTTCGCGGGCTTCACGTCGCAGTGCAGGACGCCGCATCTGTGGGCGTAGGCGAGCGCACGGGCGGCCTGAAGCCCCAGGCGCGCGATCTCGCGCGGGGGGCATGCTTCGCATCGGTTCAGTCCTGTGCCGTCGATCAGCTCCATGGCGTAGTAGCACCGGTCGGCGCTGACGCCCGCGTTGTAGATCTTCACGATGTTCGGATGGTGGAGCATTGCGATCACGCGCGCCTCATTTTCGAACTGGTCCCGCTGTGCCGGATCGGATGTCAGCGACGGCGAAAGCACCTTCACCGCGACTTTCCGGTCCAGCGAAATCTGCGTGGCCTCGAAGACTTCGCCCATGCCGCCCGCGCCGATCTTCCGGATCAGACGGTAGTCCGATCCGCTCAGGTCCGGGAATTCCCCGCCCGAAACGGCGTGTGCATGGTCCCGTCGCGTGTCGGCGGCGCAGTTCTCCATCTTCACCATCAGCGGCAGAAGCTCCGCGAGACGGTCGGCGTATTCGGGATGGAGGTGCGTGAAATCGCCGATCTCCGGAGCCGTTCCTTCCCGGAACATCTCCAGATACGATTCGATCAGGTCTTCAAATGTCGTGTCGTCGTTCACGGCCGGAACTCGGTAAATTCGATCAGCTGTTTCTTCAGGTGCTCCAGCGCGCGGACGTAGCGGATGCTCGCCGCCTTCTGCGTCAGGTGCAGCGCCTCCGCGCACTCCGTATTGCTCATCCCGTCGAAATGCCGCAGTTCCAGGATCTCGCGGTCGTGTTCCGGCAGGGACTCCATCGTTTTCCGCAGAAGCTCGTAGCGGTCCTGGCGGGCGAGCTGCGTGAGCGGCCCGGTCACGGTGTCGGCGAACAGGTTCCAGTCCATCTTCGGGGAGGAGACGTCTTCCCCTTCCGCCACTTCGCATTCGCGGTAGGCGTCGCGTTTCGAACTCTGCAGATGCTTCCGTTCCAGGTCCGTGATGGTCTGGAACAGGATCCGCCTCAGCTTGCAGTACACCGGGATCTCCGGGCAGTTCCGGAGGAAGTCAAGCCTGCGGCACGCCGCCGACAAGGTCTCCTGCACCACGTCCTCCGGCGAGATCCGCCGCAGCAGCACGGGATTCAGGTTGCGGCGGGCGAGCGCCAGCAGACGGTCGCGGTGTTCCGCGAGAACCGGATCGAGGGGATTCATTTCTTCTGCATCCTGCGGAGTCATAACGGGATTTCCTATGTTCGGGGAAGGTGTTGCAAGGTCTTTCGTGTTACTATAACTCCGTTTGCGGGAAAGTCAAACAAAAAACTCCCGGACCGTTGCGGGAACCGGGAGTTTTTTCAGATTCAGGGCCCGAAACAACCCTTCTGCTTTTACCTTCTGTTGGCCTGCGGACCACGGGGCTGCGGACCTGCCAACGGGCCGCGTGCCTGTGCCTGAGGACCTGCCGCGGGACCAGCCTGGGGACCGCGCGCCTGTGCCTGCGGACCAGCCTGGGGGCCGCGCGCCTGTGGACCACGGGGCTGTGCCGCCTGAGGACCGCGCGCCTGCGGACCTGCCGCGGGACCAGCCTGCGGACCGCGGGGCTGCGGACCTGCCTGCGGACCAGCCTGGGGACCACGCGCCTGCGGACCAGCTAACGGACCACGCGCCTGCGGACCAGCCTGGGGGCCGCGCGCCTGCGGACCAGCCTGCAGACCACGGGGCTGAACTGCTTGAGGACCGGTCTGAGGAGCGAATCCGAATCCTCTCTGCGGCATCGCGCCGAATCCGAAACCAAAGCCGCCCTGACGGCCGCCCTGTGCACCTCTTCCGGCTCTCTGCTGACGGCCGCCCTGTGCACCTCTTCCGGCTCTCTGTTGGCGTCCCGCCTGAGGAGCCGCGCCGAAACCGAATCCGCCGCGCTGCTGTGTGCCGCGTCCCGCCTGCTGGCGTCCCGCCTGAGGAGCCGCGCCGAAGCCGAATCCGCCGCGCTGCTGTGCGCCGCGTCCTGCCTGCTGGCGTCCCGCCTGAGGAGCCGCGCCGAAACCGAATCCGCCGCGCTGCTGTGCGCCGCGTCCTGCCTGCTGGCGTCCCGACTGAGGAGCCGCGCCGAAACCGAATCCGCCGCGCTGCTGTGCGCCGCGTCCCGCCTGCTGGCGTCCCGCCTGAGGAGCCGCGCCGAAACCGAATCCGCCGCGCTGCTGTGCGCCGCGTCCTGCCTGCTGGCGTCCCGCCTGAGGAACCGCGCCGAAGCCGAATCCGCCGCGCTGCTGTGCGCCTCTGCCGAATCCGAATCCGCCCATCTGTCCGGGCTGGAAAGCCCCGGTCTGCTGTCTGCCGAGGGGTGCCTGTGCGTTCACGATTCCGGTTGTTCCGATTCCGGCGAAAAGGATCCCGGCGACTGCGAGTGTGAGAATCTTGTTCATAGTAGCCTCCTTGCATTATGTCGTTTGCGGTTTTTGTTCCTATTTCATCGGGCCTTTGTCCCGCATTTTCAAGAACGCGTCTTTCCCGCCGATTCAACGCCCCGCATCAAAATTTTTCAGTTTTTGATGTACCGGCAGGAAAGACACGATCATAAGAACGCATTTTTTCCGCCGAATCTACACGGCTTCCCGTTTTTTTTGTTTTGAGGCGACAAATCGGGCATCCATCCGATTGTCTTTGAAATCTTATACCGCAAGCATGCGGCAGCGTGTTTCCACCCAGCTGTCAATCCGGTTCAGCGCGGTCTCGTCGATCTCCGGCAATGGCACGCCGGCGTCGACAGCGCAATGAAAGAGGGGCGCGACCAGATCCGGATACGGCACGACGTCGGAAAGCATGCCGTGTTCGCGCAGGACGGCGAGGCGCGCGAGCATGAGCGGGATTTTGGGCGAGAGGGTGCGCTCCATGCGGGTCAGCATCACGGAAAAAGCCTGCCATGCCAGCGGCATTTCGAGCATGGGCTGCGCGCGGCGGAGCGTTTCGGCGGCGAACGAACACGCGGCGAGGTAGCAGTCCATGGATTGCGCGATGCCGTCGTGCGAGGTGGCGAGGTCCATGGAAACGAGCGTCGGCATGGATTCCGCCCGGCGCGCGGGCCGGAACTCGAGCTGGAATTCGCGGAAGACGTCGGCGGTCGGGAACTGTTTTTTTCCGATGGCGCGCGCGCCTTTCAGCACGAAATCAAGCCGTCCATGGTCAGCGCTGATCCCGGCGACCACGAGGCTGGTGTCGCGGAACGGCGTTTTGCGGAGGATCATGTACCGGGTTTTGAAGCTGCCCGTGCTCATTCTTTCATGGCTTTTTCGAGGAAGCTGACGGCTTCCTGCCTGTGCGCGTAGGCGATGGGGCGTTTTCCGGCGTGGTCGATCTCGTACGGATCGGCACCGTGCGCAATCAAATACTCCATGATCGGCACGTTGTCCGTCTCGGCGGCCCAGAAAAGCGGCTTTTTGCCGTCCTCGATGACGCCGTTGCGCGCAAGGAGGTCGTGGAACCCTTCGATGTTGGCGCGTTTCAGGACTCTGTAGACGCGGTTGACGCTCGAATTCAGCGGCAGGTCGCGTTCGACGAGCGCCTGCACGACCTTCATGTCGTTGGCGTAGATCGCGTGCCGCATGGCGGCGAGTCCGATGGCGGTTGCCTCGTTGTAGCGGTTGAAGACAGTGTATTCGATCTCGACCACCCCGGCATTGAGCGTCTGGTTCCCGGCGAATTTCTCGATGCCCTCGATCAGATACAGCGCGGTGTCGGTGTTGCCGTGGTCGATGGCGAGGAAGAGCGGGGTCTCGCCCTTGTCGCTGAACGAGAGGTCCGGCGCGCTGTGCGCGTGCAGGAACTTCACGATGTCGAGCGAGGACTGTTTTGCCATCGCGGCGAACATCAGGGTGTTGCGGTTCTGGTCGTCGTGCGCGTTCAGGTCCGCGCCCGCGTCGACGAGGATCTTCACGTTCTGGAGCATTCCGAGCCGGGCGGCCTCCATGAGCGGCGTCTTGCCGGTGCGGCCCTTCGCGTTGATGTCCGCGCCGGCGACGATGAGCGTGCGCAGGATCGACGGGTCGGGTTCGCCCGCGGCGTAGTGGATCGCGCGGACGCCGTTTGCGTCCTTCGCGTCCGGGGCCGCCTTGGACGCCAGAAGCGCGGAGACACGCGGCGCATCGGAGAGGGCGACGGCGGTCATGAGCGGAGTGCGTCCGGTCTCCGGGTCGATGAAATTCGGATCGGTGTAGGAAAGCGCGTCGTAAAGCGGAGCGAGGTCCTCTTCCGGGCTGCAGATCTGCGCCATGAGTTCGCGCTGGTGTTCGTTGAGCTCCTTCGGCTTCGAGGAGAACCATGCGCAGGATGTCGCGGCGAGGAGCGTCAGGACGGCGGCAAAGACCGTGGCGAACTTGCCCGCGGCGGACATTTTCGAGTTTGCGCGGAGCTGTCCGCACGCGGCCGTGGCGGAAGCGCCTTTTTCGACGCGGACGGTCACCGGGACGTGCAGGGTCTTCAGGGCGTTTTCGAAACGCTTGACCGTTTCGCGGGAGGGACGCTCGAAGGCGCCGCGCGCCTTGTTGTAGGGGATGAGGTTGACCTTCGCGCCGGCGTCGGCGGCGAGGCGTGCGAATTTGCGCGCCATTTCCGGCGAGTCGTTGATGCCGGCGAGTAGGACGTACTCGATGGTGAGCAGACGGCCCGTTGCCTCGCGGTGTTCCTGGCAGGCGGCGAGGATCTCGCGGATGTCGCGGCGGAATTTCGTGGGGATGAGCAGCGCGCGCGTCTTGTCGTCCGGTGCGTGGAGCGAAAGCGCCAGATTCCACTGCTTGTGCAGCTCGGTCAGCGCCCGGATGCCGGGCGTCCAGCCGCTGGTGGAGATGGTGACGCGGCGCTGTGCGAGCGCGACGCCGTCCGGGTTCGTGATCACGTTCAGCGCGGCGACGAGGTTGTCGAAGTTCAGGAGCGGTTCGCCGATGCCCATCATGACCACGTTGTCCGGCGCCTGTCCGAGCTTGCGGCAGAGCAGGAAATACTGTTCGATGATCTCGCCCGCGGCGAGGTTGCGCGTGAGGCCGGATTCGCCGCTGGAGCAGAACACGCAGGAGACGGGGCAGCCGACCTGCGAGCTCAGGCAGAACGTCATGCGTCCGTCCTCGGCGGGGATGCGGGCGCACTCCACAGTCTCGCCGTCGTGAAGGCGGAGCAGGTATTTCGCGGAACCGTCGTCGGCGGGATACTCCGCCTCGATCGCGACGGACGGGCAAAGGAACGCCTCGGAAAGAGCTTCCTTCGCGGCGGCGGAAAGATTGGTCATGAGCGCCGGATCGACGACCCATTTCTTCACGATCCAGTCATATGCCTGGTCGGCGCGGTATCCGGGCTGCCCGGCGGCTTTCAGCGCCGCGGCGATGTCCTGTTTCGAGGCGGACGCCAGAAAGGGTTTCGATTCATTCATAGTCGTAGTCGTCGTCATCGGAAAGCTCCTTTTTAAGAACGCCTTTGTAGATATACAGATGCTTGCCCCGGTATTCCCGGTCGTACAGGCGGGTCCAGGTGCGCGCATGGTGCGAAGGGACGTCCGCAGTCAGGACGTATGCGGGATCGACGCCCGCGGGGATCTTGTCGTGGGCGAGCGTGCGGATCGGGATCCCGATATAGCATCCCTCGGAATACAGCCCCATGATCGCCGGGTCTTTGTAGAGCGTCGCGGGCAGCTGCGCCGTCGCGGGAACGGTTTCCGGTTCCGTTCCTGCCGGCACGGCGTCTTCCCTCAGTTTTTTCAGGATGCCGTCCGCAAGCTCTGTTTTGCCGCGGTTCATGCTCCGGACCGGATTCACTACCGCCCAGAAGAGCAGCATGAACGACGCGAACACGAAAAGATACGTCAGCCAAACGGGCCGCCGTCCCCGGATCAGAAGCAGGACCGCTGCCGATGCGGCGAACGACAGCACGACCTCGGCGGCCATCAGCAGCGTGACGGCGGGTTTCGCCTCCGGGAGCCTGATCCCTATGGCGAACTTTGCAAAGACCTCCTGCGGCAGGACCAGGTAAGCGGCGGCCGCCGCGCCCGCCGCGAGCGCGAAAAACGCCAGGATCAGGAAGATGCCGAAGAACTTTCCGGCGTAGCGCCGCACCCGGATCCAGTAATTGCATGCACCAGCACGGACACGAGCGGCAGAAGATAGAAGAAGTCGCGCGACTTGGTCTGCGGATTGAACCAGATCATAAGCCCGAGGACCACGAACAGGATCCGGTGGTACTTGATGAGAAGCGGATTGCGTTCGATGGCGATCAGGGCGGGGCAGAACGGCGCCCACATCATAAGCGACCACGGGAAAAACCGGAAGAACGCGTCGAACGGGCGGACCGCGATGTCCTTGAAATACGTCAGGATGCGGAATGCCGCCGCCTCGTGCGGAGCTTCGGGGTTCGCCGCCAGAAAATTCTGGATCGGCGTCAGCCATGCGAAGAAAAAGACCGTGCCCAGCAGGAACGCCGCCAGAAGGCCCGGCTTGTTGAGCTTCGACCAAACCCGGAACGGCCTCTGCTGGAACGCCAGCGGCACGAGGAAATAGACCACCGCCGTGAGGCCGTTGGAGTAGAACGCCAGCCCGCCGAACACGCCGACGGACAGCCATGCGGCATTCCAGTTCGACCGGATGAACCCCAGGTAAAACCACAGCATCCATCCGCCGTACACGATCAGCACGGACAGCAGCTGCGGATACCCCTCCGGCGCTTTCGAGCCGGACAGGATCGTGGTCAGCACCACGGTCGCCGCCGCCGCGCCCGCCTGCCGGTCCGTGGAGCGTCCGCAGATCAGCCCGGTCAACAGCGCCAGCAGCGCCAGCGGCAGCAGCGACATGAACCGCAGGGAGAACTCGAGCGGCAGGCCGCAGTTCAGCAGCAGGCGCACCAACGCGGGATACAGCGGGAACACCGAATCCGGCAGCGTGCCGTGCACGGTCACCAGCGTGTTCGCCCCGCTGAACTCGAGCGCTGCCGCCGCGTACTCGCCTTCCGTGGAGTACAGCTCGTTCATCCCGATCTGGACGAGCGGGAAGGAAACGAGGAACACCGCGGCGATCAGCAGCACGATCCAGCGGACCGAGGGCTGTTTTTCTTCGAAAATGGCCATAAAAAAGGGATAAAACCTGTTTATAGATGTTGAAAAAGAAAAAAGATGTAGTAAATTTACACCGTAAACCCAATTAAGACAAATCAAAAACGGATTATTTCCGCAAAAACATACGGGTATCCCGGCCTTCCATGCCCGGGTGCCATACAGGAGGTCGCGCCATGAAAGCCATTTCCGGCACACACATGCGTTCCGTCGAAGCCGCGGCGATCCAGCAGGGGCTGGTCGATTCGTGGGGCATGATGACCATCGCGGGCGAAGCACTCGCCCGGGAAGCCGAGTCGTTCCGCGATTGCGGCGCGTTCTATGCGGTCCTCGCGGGCAAAGGCAACAACGCCGGCGACGGATTCGTCGCAGCGAAAGCCCTTTTCGAACGAGGATGCCGCGTGAAGATCTTCCACACCTGCCCGGCGTCCGAGTTCAAAGGCGACGCCCTCCGCGCCTGGTCTCAGCTCCCGGACGGCATCGAACGCGCCACGGAGCTTCATGCGGCGGACCTTCGCGGGTCCATCGTGATCGACGCGCTCCTCGGCACCGGGTTCAGCGGCACGCTGAAGGAACCCTGGCTCCACTGGATCAACCTCGTGAACTACCTGAACCTCCCGGTCATCGCCGCCGATCTGCCGTCCGGGCTCGACGCAGACGACGGCGGAGTGCCGGGCGGCGCGGCCGTGCGCGCGGACGTCACCGTCACGTTCGGTTTCCCGAAGACCGGGATGCTGACCGGACGCGGACCCGAGCTCTGCGGACGCGTCCGCGTCGTGGACATCGGGCTGCCGGACGACCTGCCGGATGCCTCGGTCATGCGGATCGTGCCGTGCACCGGGCTGCCGGACGTCCGTTGCAGCCTGGGCCTGCATCCGGTCGAGTTCGACACCTACAAGCAGAAACGCGGCCATGTGGTCGTGATCGGCGGCAGCCGCGACTACCCGTCCGCGCCGTTCCTGGCAGCCGAGGCCGCGCTCCGGGCTGGCGCCGGGCTTGTGACCGTCTACGTCCCCGCCTCCATGGAGATCGTATGCGCCCCGCCGAAGGCGCTCATCGTGAAACGTCTCCCCGACGACGGCAACGGCGTGTTTTCGGCGAAGTCCGCCGAGGCGCTGGAACTGCCGCCGAACGTCTCCGCGGTCGCCGCGGGCATGGGCATGAACACCGCCGAAGAGACCGTGCCGTTCCTGCGGAAGCTGATGTCATCCGCGCAGTGCCCGCTCGTCCTGGACGCCGACGCGCTGAACCTGATCGCGAAGCATCCCGGCCTGCTGCACGAACTCGGCACCGCCACGGTCATTACGCCTCACGAGGGCGAGATGAAACGGCTTGAAGCGGCGCTCGGGCTGAACTCCGGCCGCGGACGCGTCGAACGCGCCGAGGCGCTCGCGAAGTTCACCGCGCTCCATGTGGTCCTGAAGGGCGTCCGCACCGTCGTGATGTCCCCGAACGGCCTCTATGCGCTCAACCTGAGCGGATCGCCCGTGCTCGCGACCGCCGGAAGCGGCGACATCCTTTCCGGCATCATTGCCGCGCTCGCGCCCGCCTCGAATTCCCTCTTCACGGCGGCGAAAAACGGCGTCTTCGTGCACGGCCTGCTCGGCGAGCTGGACGCGCCGTTCGCCGGACGCGGCGTCATCGCGGACGACCTGCTGACGCGCATCCCGGGCGCGTTCGACCGTATCCGCAAAGGAGGCGTCTGACACATGGCGTTCCCGATCGAAGACAAGCTCGTGATCGCGGTCGCTTCTAGCGCGCTGTTCCGCCTGGACGTCGCCGACGAGATCTACCGCAGCAAGGGGCTTTCCGCCTACCGCCAGTACCAGCGCGACCATGAGGACACCATCCTCGAGCCCGGCATCGCGTTCCCGTTCATCCGGCGCTTCCTCAAGTTCAACGACCTCTTCCCCGAGACCAAGCCCGTCGAGGTCGTCCTCCTCAGCCACAACGACCCGGACACCGGAAACCGCGTGCTCCGCTGCATCGACCATTACGGACTCGACATCACGCGGTCGGCGTTCCTCACCGACGGACACCCCGTGGACTACATCGACGCCTACAACGTCTCGCTCTTCCTCTCAGGCAACGAATCCGACGTGCGCGAGGCGATCCGCCGCGGGTTCGCCGCGGGCTACGTGCTGGACAGCAAGCTCAACGACGACGAGAACGACGCCGAGCTCCGCGTGGCGTTCGACTTCGACGGCGTGCTTGCCGACGACAGCGCGGAACAGGTCTTTCAGGACGGCGGCATCGACAAGTTCTGGAAATCCGAGTCCAACCAGGCGCGCGTCCCGCTTGGGCCGGGCCCTCTCGCAGACCTCTTCGCCAAGCTCGGCCGCCTGCACAACATGGAGGAGGACCGCCGGAGCGCCGACCCGAAATACCACAGGTTCCTCCGCACCGCCATCGTCACGGCGCGCAACGGCCCGGCGCAATGGCGCCTCGCCACCACGCTGCGCAACTGGAACATCACCGTCGACCAGACCTTCACGCTCGGCGGCATGAACAAAAGCCGCATCCTGAAGCAGCTCCGCCCCCACATCTACTTCGACGACCAGTGGTCGCCGCATCTTGAGGCCGCAAAGGAATACACGCCGTCCGTGCATATCCCGTTCGGCTGCGTCGGCGACTGCGGCAGCAACTGAACGGAAGAGCCGGAGCCGGCCGCGGCCGGCGCATAAAAAGCCCCGCACAGCATTGGAAACCGTGCGGGGCGTAATTGTGCTGGCGGGGCGCCGGTTATTTGTCGAGGTCGATCAGTTCGTACCGGTCGGTGCCGAATCCGATCTTCAGCGCGTGGTCCACAGTGACGCGCCAGCGGGTGTTGTCGTGCGCGTCGTCGAAGACGTCGCCGCCATGTTTGCAATCGTCCATCCAGGAGCCGTCGAGGCGCGGCATCCTGTTGCAGAGGTCGCAGCAGGCGACGTCGAGCGCGACGGGGTCGAATCCGGCGAGCATGCCGATGTCGGGGATGATCGGGGCGTCGTTCTCCGAATGGCAGTCGCAGTTCGGCGAGACGTCGCAGATGAGGCTGATGTGGAAATTCGGCTTGCCGTTCACGACGGCGGCGGCGTATTCCGCCATCTTCTCGTCGAGGGGCTCGGTGGACTTCGCCATGGACGCGTGGATGGCGTCGACCGGGCACACGCTCAGACAGCGTCCGCATCCGGCGCATGCCTCGCGGTCGAGTGACATCTTTTTCGCGGCGGCGTCGAAATGCAGGGCGTTGTTCGCGCACTGCCTGAAACACATCTTGCAGCCGATGCAGAGGTCGCGGTCGAGCTCCGCCTTGCCGTCGCTGTGCATCGCCATCTTTCCCGCGCGCGAGGCGCAGCCCATGGCGAGGTTCTTGATCGCGCCGCCCATGCCGGTCAGTTCGTGTCCCTTGAAATGGTTCAGCGTGATGATCACGTCCGCGTCGGAGATGGCTCTGCCGATCTTCGCGGTCTTGAAGTGGATGCCGTTCGGGACGGGGAGCTCGACCTCGTCGTTGCCCTTCAGCCCGTCGGCGATGATCACATGGCAGCCCGTGGTGAGCGGCGTGAATCCGTTGAGATCGGCGGTCTCGAGGTGTTCCAGCGCATTCTTGCGGTAGCCCGGATAGAGCGTGTTGCAGTCGGTCAGGAACGGCTTTCCGCCGCGCTGCCGCACGAAATCGACCACGACCTTCGCGTAGTTCGGGCGCAGGAACGCCAGGTTTCCGAGTTCGCCGAAGTGCATTTTGATCGCGACGAACTTGTCGCGGAGGTCGGGCGTCTCGAATCCGGCTTTCGCCATCAGGTTGTGGAGTTTTCCGGGGACGGGCATTCCGTACATCTTTGTGCGGAAGTTGCAGAAATAGATCTTTGCGGGCATGCTGGACTCCATGGGGGTTGCTGGGAGTGAAGAGGGGTGTGTGAGGCGCAGGAAGCATTGCTGTCCTGTTTGATTACAATAGCACGCCGCGGACGATTTTCAAATCGGGAACCGGAAAAAACGCGTGCCGGGACACGAAAAAGTCCGGTGCGGCAAGCCGTTTCCTGCGTCCGGGATCGGGCGAAGCCTCAGACAGCCGGGTTGCGCGGCTTATTTGAGCTTGTCCGGGACGGCGAACGGCTTGACCTCCTCCTGGAGCGAGGCGGCGAATGTCGTGAAGAAATATTTCGCCATGTCGTCGGGGAGGGCGATGCGGATCGTGACCTCGGCGTCTTTCCGCGCGGCCGTAAATGCGTTGACGAGTTCGGGCGGGATTTTGCCGAGTTTTGCCGCCTCGCCGTAGACCTGGTC
Organism: Lentisphaeria bacterium; assembly: GCA_017455665.1. Lineage (GTDB taxonomy): Bacteria > Verrucomicrobiota > Lentisphaeria > Victivallales > UBA1829 > UBA1732. The sequence continues at coordinate 10,447 of JAFSZN010000044.1, read as the reverse complement.
GATCGTTTCCTGGCAGGCTCTCTGTATTTTCAGCGCGGCGTCGACGGTCTTCGCGGGCATGGCGAGTTCCGCGTGGACCGGGCGCTTGTCCTTCGCGTCGCGGACGACGTGGAACGAGATGCTTTCGAGTTCGCCCATCAGGGGGTATTCCGGCGTGGCGCCGGGCTCCGGCCAGACATACGCCATCGCGACGTCGTCCGGCAGGGCTTTGAGCAGGGTCGCGGCGGAGACGGCGGACGTTTTCCCTTTGCTTTCCGGCTGCTTCGTTTCGGACGGATCGTCGGCGGGCTCGGGCGGCCTGTTCGCCGCGCACAGCAGCCAGTCCTTCGCGGGGAACGTGATGCGGAAGGAGCCGCCGTCGGGGACGGTCAGATTGAACGCCGGACGGTCCGTGTCTCCGGTCTCGGTCCAGGCGATCTGCTCGCCGAGGAGCTTGTATTTCAGGATGTAGCGCATGGTCGCGGGCGTGGCGGACGAGTTCATCAGGAAGCCTTCGCCGAAGACCGCCAGCGAATGCACGTTCAGCTTGATGTGCTTCGCCTCTAGCTTGGCGAGCGTGTCCTCGTACTTGAGGAACAACGGATTGTTCTTCGCGTCCGGCAGGAACGGCGCGCCTTTGACCTGGTCCGGGGTCAGGAGAGTGACGGCGCCCTCGACCTCTGGCAGATAGTCTCCGGCGGGATGCGCGGCAAGCGGAAGGGCGAGCCCGAGCAGAAACGCGCACACGCCGGATCTCAAATGGCGAGCGAAGGAAAAATCCGTGTTTTTCATGGGGCGCCCCCCTTCAGCAGTGCTGTTTGTCCGTGACGCGGAAGAGATTGCCTTCGGGATCCGGGTACTGCATGGCGTGAATCCCCAGCTGTCCGCAGGGGATGCCCTCGGGAGCATCCGCGTTCTGCGCACGGTAGCGTTTCTCGAACTCGCCAAGCGAATCGACGAAGAAGAGGAATTCCGTGCGGCCGTGCGGGGGCAGGGGCGGCTTGTTCGGCGCGGCCTGCTCCAGGCAGAACGACGTGCCTCCGTCGAGCTTGAATTCGACCCAGACATTGCTGTTCATGACAGGTTCGCCGAGCCCGACGATGTCCCGGTAGAACGCACGTTCCACCGCGATGTCGGCGACCTGGAGAACGAGACTGATACGGGCTTTCATGTGCGTGCCTCCGATGGTGGTGGGCGGTCAGAGCACGAATGCCGGACCGAGGTATATCTTGCGGGCTTCCTCGCTGTTCGTGAGGAATTCGGACGTGCCTTCGAGGCAGACCTTGCCGTCCGCCATGAGGTATGCGCGGTCCACGCAGGAGAGCGTCTCGCGGACGTTGTGGTCGGTGATGAGGATGCCCAGCCCCATGTCGCGGAGCTGCTTGATATTCTGCTGGATCTCGTACACGACGAGCGGGTCGACGCCGCTGAAGGGTTCGTCGAGCATGATGAACGACGGGTTCGTGACGAGCGCGCGTGTGATCTCAAGGCGGCGGCGTTCGCCGCCGGAGAGCGTCATCGCCTTCTGCTTGCGGAGGTGCGTGAGTTCGAGTTTCGCGAGGAAGTCCTCCAGGCGCTCCTTACGCTCCTTCGCGGAGATGTCGAGCGTCTGCAGGATGGCGAGGATGTTGTCCTCGACGGAGAGCTTGCGGAAGATCGAGGGTTCCTGCGCGAGGTAGCCCATGCCCATGCGCGCCCGGACGTACATCGGAAAATGCGAGACGTCCACGCCCTTGAAGTAGACTTCGCCCTCGTTCGGCTTGATGAGGCCGGTGACCATGTAGAAGCTTGTGGTCTTGCCCGCGCCGTTCGGCCCGAGCAGGCCGACGATCTCGCCGCTCTTGACCGTGAGGTTGACGTCGTTCACGACCTTGCGTCCGTGGTATGCCTTGACGAGCCCTTTCGTCTCGAGGAGGACCTGTCCGGCGGGGATTTTCGCGGGGTTCACGAGGGATTCGAACTTCGATCCGCCGGAGGGATTGTCCGTTTCCTCTGCTGCGGCCTGCTGCGCCGCAGTTTCGTTATTGTCTTCGGCAGGGAAATTCTCTGCTTCGGGGAAGTTTTCAGTTGTTTCGGTCATCGGCGGGTGCTCCCGGGATTCGTAGTGGTAGTGGTGGTAGAGTTGTTTGAGAGGGATCTGTTCGAGCTGACCCTGGGATTGATGACGCGCATGTGGTTGCGGTCCTTGACGAAGATCTCGATCTTGTCGCCGAGGATCCAGTTCGTTCCTTGTTTCATGATGGGGTATTCTTTGACCATGTCCTTGCCGACCACGCGCACGATGTCGTCGTACATCGCCTTGGGGAGTTCTCCCTGCGGATTGATGTGGCCGCCGGTCATGACGATGACGCCGGTCTTTTCGTCGTAATCGCCTTTGTTCGCAAGCGCCAGGGAATCGTCTCCCGGCTTGTCCGGCTTCTGCTGCCGGTATACGACGTCGCCCGTGCAGATGAGCTTGGAGATGTTCTGGTTCATCCCGTCGGCTTTCTCCTTGTCGTCTTTTTCCGGCTCTTTTCCATCCGTTTTCACGGCGGACACCGCCGCGGGTTTCGGGGCGGGCTTTTCCTCAGGCTTTTCAGCCTTTTTTTCCTTTTCCCCCTCGTCTTCCTTTTCCGTTTTATCCCTCAGGAAGATCTCCATCTTGTCGCAGGTGATCTTGGTGTCCTTCTTGTCCACCACGACATTGCCCAGCAGGGTGATGATGTTTTTTTCAAGGTAGATGTCGGCGACGTTTGCCGAGACATCGACCGGAGCGTTGTCCTCCTCGTCATCCGAGAAGAAAGAGGAGAAAGCGCCGCCGAACCCCTGTGCATGGAGAGATGGCCGGACAGCGGCGAATGCTGCGAAGACGGCGGACGCGACCAGAAATGAGCGGAAGAATGTCGTCATGGTTTGGCTCCTTTGTTGCGAATGGAAGTCGTGAATGTTTCAAGCGCCGGTATGGTGTTTCCGCGGAGACGCGCCGTGCGGGCGCCGGGATCCGGGATGTGAGCGGTTGCGGAATTGCGGTTCATCGTCATTTCTCCTCGTTTTTCTGGCGGGAGATCCGTCTCAGGCTGGCTCTCATGCTGTCGGTGACGACGATATGGTTTCCCTCCTTCGGATAGATCGAGACTTTTTCGCCGCCGATCCAGTTCTCCCCCTGCATCAGGATCGTATACGGGTCGATCCCGCTTTTGCCGCCGGACGCCGTTCCGAACGCGCGGATGAGCTCGTTGAACGTGTCATGGGAAACAACCGACTTCGGATCGGAGTGGGCGCCGGACATGACGACGACCTCATTGACGGCGTCGTAATCCGCCTTCTGGGAAAGGACGGTCTGTTCCTGTCCGTCGGCGAGTTTCCGGTATACGACGTCTCCCAGGCAGACGATTTTCGAGACATTGTTTTTCGCCTCGTCGCCGCCGGCTGCGCCGGCACTGTCCGCCTGTGGCTGTTTCCCGGCGGAGAAGAGCGGATTCGACGCGTCTTTCCGAAGGAAGACTTCCATTTCGTTGCAGGAGATGCTGCCGGACCCGTCGTCGACGAGGACATTTTTGGAGAGCGTGATCTTTTCGTTCGGGCGGATGTCGGCGGTGGCGGCGGTGATCGTGGTCGAGGGGATGCCCGGGATGTCTTCCTCGTCGGAGGAAAGCAGCCTGCCGGCGAGCTGGGCTTTCACCGTGTTGACCTTCATGCGGTTGTCCTCTTTGGAGAAGATCTCGATGCTTTTTCCGTACAGCCTGTTCGATCCCTGCAGCAGGACGGGGTCGCCCGTCATGAGGATGGTTTCCCTGGCGGCATCGTAAACGGCGCGTTCCGACATGGCGATCTGGTCGTCGCCGTCGGGATCGTCCGGGGCTGCGTGCTTCCGGAACACCACTTCCCCGGTGCAGACGACTTCGGAGACGTCCTTGTCGCCGTCCGGGATGTCCTTCCGGTCTCCGGGTGCCTGTTCCGCGGCTTTGCCCGCCTTCTCTTTCAGGGTGATTGCCATCTTTTTGCATGAGATCCTGCTTGCCTCCTCCTCCACGTCCACGTTGCCGGCGAGCGTGATGAGGTTGCGCTCCAGGTCGATGTCCGCGTCGTCGGACGAGACCAGGGTGGCGGCGGTTTTCTTTTCCGTTTCCCCGTCCTTCTCCCCGGAGCCCACGTCAAAGAGGGAATCCCCAGTGTAGCTGAACTTCATGTTGCGGACTTTCAGGCGGTTGTTTTCCTTGAGCAGGACGGTGAACTGTTCCCCCGTCATCCAGGTGTCCCCCTGCATCATCAGCGGGTTTTTCGCGACGGTGTTCGCCCGGACCTGTTTGAGCATGGCGGCATAAACGTCTTCCGGGACGACGCTTTCCGGACTGGAATGCGCTCCGGTCAGGACGATGATCTCCTTGTTGACGTCGTACTCCGCTTTCTCCGCCAGGGCGACCTGGTCCTTTTCGTCCGGCTTGCTTTTGTCGGCGCGTTTCGTGCAGACCACGTTGCCGAGGCAGATGATGGTCTTGATGTTCTTTTTGTTCTCCTCGTCCTCTTCGGCGTCTGCGTTCTCCGGGCCGTCCTTTCCGTCCGCGGCGTCTTCTTTGTCCGGCTCGCCCGCCTTTTCCCCGGATGAGTCCTCCGGGCGGTCGGCCTTTCCGACGAGCGTGTCCGCGGCGTCTTCCTCCAGGTAGATCTCCATCCTGTCGCATGTGATCTGCGTACTCGTGTCGTCGACGACGACGCCGCCGATGAGCGTGATGACCTTATGTTCCAGGTCGATGTCCGCGGAGTTCGCGGTGATCTCGGTCGGCGTATCCGAATCGTCGTCGTCCGAAATGCCGCCCATGCTGAAGCCGGAAAAAGCGCCGAACCCCTGCGCGCGAAGCTGCGGCGGGAACACGGCTGCGGCGGCGAGGAACACTGCCGCGATCAAAAATGAACGGAAGGCGCTGGTCATGGCTTCGTTTCTTCCTTCTGCGGCTGCGGATCGGTTTGCCCTTCGGCGGGAGCCTTCTTCTCCTTCAGGCGGAGCACCACGCGGACGCCGGACCTGATATGGATGAACTTGCGGTCGTTGTCCGCGTCGAATCCGACTCCGTCGGCGTCAAGCTGGCGGGAACGGAAGTGCGCGGCGTTGTCGCTGGTCAGGATGTTTGTCGATTTGTCGAACACAGCCTCTTCGGCGAAGATCCACGCCTGGGAGTGCCTGTGGTGGGAGTCGTTCCAGAAGCGCTGGATGGTTTTGTCCTTGGAGCCGAGCGGGTACGGCTCGGGATAGAGGTCGTTCGGGTTGATGGTGTCGATCTGGCGGATGGAGGTGTACGAACCGTCCACGAGGTCGATCATCGGCCTCGTCAGGTTGATCAGGGAGCCTTTGTTGACGGCGGTCATGCCGTAGACGAGGTATTCGATCTCGTTGTTTCCGTTGTAGCGCGGATAGAGGTAGCGTTTGAGGATGGTGTAGGAGCCGGAGGATAGATCCTGCGCGAGCAGGAAAGCCCCGGATCCGAACACCGCCGCCAGGATGAACAGCAGGCTCAAAGCATGTATTTTTCGAGCACGGAGTCCCATTTGCCCTGTCCTTTCAGAAGTATTTCGACGGCTTCGCGGACCGCGCCGCGTCCGCCGGGGTGTTTTGTGCGGAGGACCGCCACGGAGTCGAGCTCCGGGACGGCGTCGGCGACCGCCACGGGGAATCCCGCGCGGCGCATGGGCGGCATGTCCACGACGTCGTCGCCGATGTACATGCACTCGGACGCCTTCAGGCCCTGTTCGGCGAGAAGCGTCTCCCAGCCGGAGAGCTTGTCGAGGCAGCCCTCGTAGAGGAACGAGAGCCCGAGCTCTTTCGCGCGGGTCCTGTTTGCCTGGCTTTTCCTGCCGGAGAGGATGCCGACGCGCAGCCCGGCGCGCATGGCGAGGCGGATGCCCTGGCCGTCCCGGACGTCGAAGAACTTGATCTCGCGGGGGCTGCCGCATCCGTAGCCGATTCGGCCGTCCGTGAGGACGCCGTCGACGTCGAGCACGATGGCTTTGATTTCAGAGATATTGTCCGGTAAGCTCATAGATCGCCTTGACTTGTTCGATGGTTTTTGCCGCGGCCTCGAAATCCAGCGAGTTCGGGCCGTCGGAAAGCGCGTGGTCGGGGTCCGGGTGGACCTCCAGGAACAGCGCGTCGATGCCGACAGCCGCGGCCGCGCGCGCCAGATACGGCACGTACTGGCGCTGGCCGCCGGACGCCTTGCCGAGCCCGCCGGGGAGCTGCACCGAATGCGTGGCGTCGAAGACGACCGGCACGCCGAGCGCGCGCATCGCCGCCAGCGACCGCATGTCGACCACGAGGTTGTGATAGCCGAACGTGGTGCCGCGTTCGGTCAGGAGAATGTCTTTGCAGCCCGCGGCGCGGAGTTTGCCGATCACGCCCGCCATGTCCTCGGGGGCGAGGAACTGCCCCTTCTTGACGTTGACCGGGCGGTCCGTCGCGGCGCATGCCGCGAGGAGGTCGGTCTGGCGGCAGAGAAACGCCGGGATCTGGAGGAAATCCGCCACGGCGGCGACCTGCGCGGCCTGCGCGGATTCGTGGACGTCGGTGACGACCGGGAGCCCGAACTCGTCCTTCACGGCGGAAAGCATGGCGAGCCCGGCGTCGATGCCGGGGCCGCGGAACGATTCGCCGGAACTCCGGTTCGCCTTGTCGAACGACGCCTTGAAGATGTACTGGACGCCGAGTTTGTCGCAGACATTCAGCAGGTATTCCGCCACGCGGAGGCACAGGTCGCGGGATTCCGCGACGCAGGGGCCGGCGAACACGGCGAGCTTGCCGCATCCGATGGTCCGGTTCGAGGTTTTCACGGGAGAAAATGTCATGGCGTCGTGCGTCCTGAATGCTTAAAAAATGTTTCGGTTTTCAATACAATACTACAAAAGCGGGAAAAATCAAATGTTTTTTGCCTTTCGGGCGAGAAATTCCTGCGCGCGCACCAGGTCGTCCGGCGTGTCGATCCCGATGGAGTCGAACGACGTTTTGATGACCTTGATGCGGATGCCGTTCTCCAGCGCGCGGAGCTGTTCGAGCTTCTCGCAGCGTTCGAGGCGGCCTTCCGGCAGCGAGACGAACTTCGCGAGCGTCTCGCGGCGGTAGGCGTAGATGCCCCAGTGCCGGTAGACCTCGGTCTCCTCGCCGCCTTCGCGCAGGTAGGGGATCATGGAACGGCTGAAGTACAGCGCGTAGTCGTCGGCCGTGAGGACGACTTTCGGGAGGTTCGGGTTCGCGGCGATGTCGGCGCGGGAGCACGGCAGGACCACGGTGCCCATCGCGGGCGCGTCGGGGCCGTGCATGGCGTCGATCAGGTCGTCGATGACCTCGTGCGGCAGGAACGGCTCGTCGCCCTGGACGTTCACGATCAGCTCGGCGTCGGTCGACTGGGCGGCTTCCCACACGCGGTCGGACCCGGAGGGATGCGACGGCTTCGTCATGACGACGTGTCCGCCGAACGCCTTCACGGCATTTTCCACGCGGGAATCGTCGGCGGCGACGGTCACGGAGTCCGCTTTCGAGCGCATGGCGTTCTCCCAGACGTGCTGAATGACGGGCTTGCCGCCGAGGTCGGCGAGGACTTTGCCGGGGAACCGCATGGAGCCCATGCGGGCGGGAATGATGACGGCTGTCTTCATGGCGCGCGCTCCGGGATCAGAAATCGTGGGACACGAGGCCGTCGCGGAGCTTCGGCTCGAACCAGGTGGATTTCGGGGGCATGATGGAGCCGGCGTCGGCGATCGCCATCAGCTGGTCCAGCGTGGTCGGGTACATGGAGAAGCAGACGGCGGCGAGCCCTTCGGCGCAGAGGCGTTCGAGTTCGCCCGTGCCGCGGATGCCGCCGATGAAGTCGATGCGGGCGTTCGTGCGCGGGTCGTCGATGCCGAGAATGGGGCCGAGCACGCGGTCCTGCAGGATGCTGACGTCGAGGCAGGCGGTCACGGAGAGTCCGTCGAAGGAGAACTTCGGCGTGAGCGCGTACCATTTGCCGCCGAGATACATGCGGTACGTACCGGAGCGGTCGGGCGACTTCGTGGAGGTTTCCGCCACCTCGAAATCGTTCGAGATCCTCGCGAGGAATTCCGCCTCGCTGAGCCCGTTCAGGTCCTTCACCGCGCGGTTGTACGGCAGGATGCGGAGCTGGTTGGACGGGAACGCCACGGCGAGGAAGTAGTTGTACTCCTCGTTGCCGGTGTGGTCCGGATTCGCGGCGCGGCAGGTCCTGGCGGCGCGGGCGGCACTCGCGGCGCGGTGGTGTCCGTCGGCGATGTAGAAGCACGGCACGGCGTCGGCGAAAAGCCGGGCGAGCGCGACGCTCTTGTCTCCGGCCTTCCAGAGTTCGTGCTTGATGCCGTCCGCCGCGGTGAACGAGAAGAACGGCGCTTCCTTGATGATGTCGGCGACGAGCTCGTCGATCGCCGGGACGTCGCGGTAGGTCAGGAAGACTGGGCCGGTCTGCGAACGGAGCGTCATGACGTGGCGGGCGCGGTCGTCCTCCTTGTCGCGGCGGGTCGTTTCGTGCTTCTTGATGACGCCGGAATCGTATTCGGCGGCGGAAGCGGTGCCCGCGATGCCGATCTGCGTGCGGCCGTCCATGGTGAGCGCGTAGACGTAGAGGTTCGCCTCGGGATCATGGGCGAGGGGGGCCGCCGCGCAGAGGCGCTTGAAGTTCGCGAGCGCCTTGTCGTACACGGCGTCGGAATGAATGTCCGTGCCCGCGGGGAGCTCGATCTCGGGGCGGGAGACGCGGAGGAAAGTCAGGGGATTGCCTTCGGCGAGCTTCGCCGCTTCGGCGGTGTTCACGACGTCGTAGGGGACGGCGGCGACCTGCGCGGCTTCGGCGGGACGGGGCATGAGGGCGTGGAAGGGTCTGAAAACAGCCATGGGAAACGTACTCCGGGGTTGAGTTCGGAATTGCAGTCGGGTCGACTTGTCGAAAATCGGTATCTTATAATATACACGCCCGCGACGGATTCCGCAAGGGAAAACGCGAAAAAAGACGGGTGTTTTCAGGCAAAGGCGCCGGAAAAAGGCATCTTTGCTGATCTTGCCGGTAGGCGCCGGAAGCTCAACCGGCGGTTTCCGGCAGAGGGACGGGCACGGCCGCGCCGTTGGTGAGGTCGCGGACCGCCGCGGAAAATGCCGCATAGTTCGCGCTCGGGAGCACGCCGGAAAGCGCCACCTCCGCGCTGAATTCCTCGCCGGTGATCTCCGCCGCGAATTCCGGGAAACGCCGGCGCACCGCCTCGTAGTGGATGTACGACAGCGCGAGCGTGAACCGGGTGAGCGGGACAAGTTCGGCGACCGTCGCGTCGGCGAGCACGAGCTGCGCGCTTTCGGTGTAGGCGCGGACCAGACCGCCCGTGCCGAGCAGGATCCCCCCGAACCACCGGGTCACCGTGAGCAGAACATTCGTGATCCCGCTTCCCTTCAATACTTCAAGCACGGGGCGTCCTGCCGTCCCGGACGGCTCTCCGTCGTCGGAACACCCCATGACGCCGCCCTGCGGCCCGCAGACGAACGCGAACACGACATGGTTTGCGTCGGCGTAGAGTCGCTTGCGTTCGCGCTGAAGCGCCCGTGCCGCCTCCGCCGAGGGGACCGGGGTTGCTTCGCCGAGAAAACGCGATCTCCGCACGATCAGCTCGGCGCGGGTGCCCTGGCGCAGGATCAGCATTGTCCGATATGTTGCGGATTCCTCAGATCAGGGAGGCGAGGTCCGTGAACTCGTAGCCGTGCGCGGCGGCGACGTTCTTGTTCGTGAGCTTGCCGAGGTAGCAGTTCACGCCGGACGAGATGACCTTGCTCGCCTTGCAGGCTTCCTCCAGGCCGCCCTTCGCGATCTGAAGCCCGTAGCGCAGCGTGGCGTTCGTGAGGGCGATCGTGCTGGTGCGCGGCACCGCGCCGGGCATGTTGCCCACGCAGTAATGCACCACGCCATCCTCGATGAACACCGGATCGTCGTGCGTGGTCACGTGCGAGGATTCGCCGCAGCCGCCCTGGTCGATCGCCACGTCCACGAACACCGCGCCGTCCTTCATTTCGGGCAGGTAGCGCTTCTTGAAGAGTTTGGGCGTGGAGCCGCCGGGGATCAGCACGGAGCCGATCACCAGGTCGGCGTCCTTCAGCACGCGCTCGATGTTGCTGTCGGAGCTCACCAGCGTCTGGATGTGCGCGCCGAACATGTTGTCCATCTCCTCCAGGCGCTTGAGGTTCACGTCCAGTATCGTCACGTTCGCGCCCATGCCGACGGCGATCTTGCAGGCGTTCATGCCGACCGTGCCGCCGCCGAGGATGACCACGTTCGCCTTCGGGGTGCCGGGGACGCCCGCCAGCAGGATGCCTTCGCCGCCGAAGCGCTACTCCAGATATTTCGCGCCCTCCTGGATGGAGAGGCGGCCGGCGATCTGGCTCATCGGCGCCAAGAGCGGCAGGGATCGGTCGGTCTCCTGCAGCGTCTCGTAGGCGACGGCCTTGACCTTG
>JAFSZN010000043.1 GCA_017455665.1 Lentisphaeria bacterium | reverse complement strand
GGGGAGCGCGAGGGACAGATCGTAAAGTTTGGCGAGGAAGTCCGGGTCGCCGAAGGAAACCGGCGCGGTCGCCTTTTTTTCCTTCCCGACGGCGGAAACCGGCTCTTTCTTCCTGTCCGGAGCATCTTTCTTCACGACGACGCGGATCTGCCCCATCAGGCGGAACTTCCTGACATTGTCCGCCGGGGGCGCATCGGCTTTCGGTTTCCCTTCGGCAGGAGCGCTGGTACGGGCGGCAGTCCCGACACGGATTTCGACGCGGCGCCAGAAAAGACGCGGCGTCTTTTTCTCGATCTCGTCGATGAAGCGGACGAGTTTGCTGTATTCGTCGACGACAGCAAAATCAATGTCTGCGGTGGCATGTTCGGCGTCGATCGAAGTCACCCTCACTCTGACGGAGTCGAACGAACGCAGATCGGCTTCCGCACGCTTTGCGGCGTCTTCGACGAGTTCGCGGATCCGGAGTTCGGGCTGTCCGTTCCGCTTCGGATCCCAGAGCGGCACCCCCGCGTAGATGTCCTGATTGTTCCGCTCGCCGCCGGCTTCTGCCGTCCGGGTCGCGTCACCCGGTCCCGTGGACGTCTGCAGCGGAATGGTCGGCGTGCCGGGTCTGTTTCCCCCCGGTCCCGGCGATAAGGACATTGTCCTGTTCGCGAGCTGGGTTTTCGCATCTTTGAGCATCTGGTCGAAAAAATCAAGATTCTGAAGCATCCGGTCGATCTGCTTACGGTCGGCCGCGGGGGCCTGTTCAAGCGCCCGGAGTTCCGTTTCCATTTTTCTGCGATAGTCAAGCGCATCCTGCCAAATCCCGTCGTCCTCCGCTCCGTTCGCGCCCTGCGCGTCCTGAGCGGCTTCTATTCGGGCAAGTTCCTCCAGACGCTCGATTTGAAGGTCGCAATCATTGATCTGCATGCGTGTCAGGTCGATCGCCTGCTTCCGGGACCGGGAAGTCTCCGGGATGTCCGGGGCCTGCTCAAGGATCCTGAGATCCATTTCCAGCTCGCCGCGTCTCTCACGCTCCATCCTCAATCGCGACTGGTACTGCCCCATGAAAGTGAAAACCGGGCGGGAACTGTTGTGGATGTTTTTGACGATCACCCGCACCGAAAAGCGCGACGTGTAGTCGGCAAGCATGTCGGGATCGATAAGGCGTCTCCACTGATATCGCTTAGATGCCTCGGGGGCGCGAAGCGTGAGTTCGACCCGATCCCGGCGGGCCATCATCATCCATGAAACTTTGAACCCGTCCACTTTTCCCTTGTTGGTGATATCCTCAAGATCCGGGGTGAGACCGAGTTCGAACGGCTGATCCGGATCCGTCCACGGCTTGCCGTCGACGGTGACGCCGGTCGGAGCCGGGTACAGTTCATTTGGTTTGTACCGGATCGTGTCGCCGGAGAAAACGAACGTGACCTGACCGCTGCAGGTCCCTTCCAGAGTGAGGATGACTTCCGGGGCTTCCTCCTGTGCGGAGGCGGCAGCCTTTGCTCCGTTCGCGTCCTGCGCGGCGCGGGCGGCTTCTTTTTCCTTTGCCATACGGTCTTTCAGAAGAACGATCGCGCCGTCGAGATCGGTGAGGCGCCGGCGGACTTTTTCAAGCGATTCCTTCGGGACGTCTCCCGTTCGTTCGTGCACGCCGATCATCGCCTTCACTACGGCACGGTTTGTAAGCGCCATGCTCAAAAGCTGTTCATGCGACAGGTCGGTATCGTTCGCGCCTTGTTCGGAACGCGCCAGAAGCCGATACAGGCTATTGATCTCCTGTTCCAGGATTTCCGCCCCCTCAAAATAAGTCTGCGGCATACGTTCCGACGTCTTGACGGTATCCGCCCGGTTCGGGGATGCGGAGTCTTCTCCGCAGCCTGCGGCATACAGAGCAAGGACAGTGGCGCAGAGCGCGGCTGCGATCAGAAAAAATCGGTGTTTCATGTTATTTCTCCGTGGGGTATGATATGCGGAAATCGAACCGGGGAAACGGGGACAAAAGACTCTACATCACATTATCCAACGTTTTTTACTGCACGTTTATTGTAAGCCAAACAGAAAAAACGGTGTTTTATGTTGTTTTTCTGTAAAAACGGAAAACAAAGTAGAAAAAACAAATAAATACTCTAAGTCTTGATTTGTTCTAAATGAAAAGTTTGCCGCTTCGCTGGGGGCGCTTCGCGCCTAGGTAAGCTCGCTTGCGCTCGACATCATCTTTTGTTTACCGCGGGACGCGAACGGCAGGAGGGGGTGAGGGGGCGGCTTCGCGCCTAGGTAAGCTCGCTTGCGCTCGACATCATCTTTTGTTTACCGCGAGGCGCGTGTGCAAAGACGTAAAAAAAGGCTGCTGCAAAACCGTGAGGTTTTGCAACAGTCTCTGTCGCAGTTGAGGCTTTGCCTCCCGTGCCCGAGCGAAGCTGAGCGCACACCGCAAGCGGTGCCGATATAGTGTTCTGCTACGCGAGAACACAAATATTCGACAAATCTCCGTGCCCGAGCGGAGCCGGGCACTACTGCAGTTGAGGGCTTGTCCTCATTCCCATTCGATGGTTCCCGGGGGCTTGGACGTGATGTCGTAGACGACGCGGTTCACGCCGTCGACCTCATTGATGATGCGGTTGGAGATGCGCGCGAGAAGCGGATAGGGGAGGCGGACCCAGTCGGCGGTCATGCCGTCGCGGCTCTCGACCGCGCGGATGGCGATGGCGTCCTCGTAGGTGCGTTCGTCGCCCATGACGCCGACGGAGCGGACGGGGAGGAAGACGGCGAAGGTCTGCCAGATCTTGTAGTAGAGGTTCGCCTTCTTCATCTCGTCGACGATGATCTTGTCCGCGCCGCGGAGGACGGCGAGCTTGCCGGGCGTGACTTCGCCGACGCAGCGGACGGCGAGTCCGGGGCCGGGGAACGGCTGGCGCATGACCATCTCTTCGGGGAGGCCGAGCTGACGTCCCACCTCGCGCACCTCGTCTTTGAAGAGGCGGCTGAGGGGTTCGAGGAGCTTAAACTGCATGTGCTTCGGGAGGCCGCCGACGTTGTGGTGGCTCTTGATGACGGCGCTCGGGTTGCCGTCGATGGAGATGCTCTCAATGACGTCCGGGTAGGTGGTGCCCTGCGCGAGGAAGGTCACGTCGGGGATGTTCGCGCAGGCGTCGTTGAACACCTGGATGAACTCGCCGCCGATGATCTTGCGCTTGCGTTCGGGCTCGTTGACGCCGGCGAGCTTCGAGAGGAAGCGGTCGGTGGCGTCGACGTAGACGAGCGACATCTTGAAGGTGCCGCCGAAGAGCTCGCGGACGCGTTCCGGCTCGTCCTTGCGGAGCAGGCCATTGTTCACGAAGACGCAGGTGAGCTGGTCGCCGATCGCCTTGTGGATGAGCGCGGCGGCCACGGAGGAATCGACGCCGCCGGAGAGGCCGAGGATCACGTTCGCGGAGCCGACGGTCGCGCGGATCTCCGCCACGGAGCGTTCGATGAAGTCGGACATGGTCCAGTTGGCGGAGCAGCCGCAGATGCCGAGGCAGAAATTTTCGATGACGAGCGGGCCCATCGGGGAGTGGACGACCTCGGGGTGGAACTGGATGCCGAAGAGGCGGCGGTCGAGGTCCTGCACGGCGGCGAACTCGGTGTTGTCGGTCTTCGCGCACGCCTTGAAGCCCTCGGGCAGGCGCGTGACCTTGTCGCCGTGGGACATCCACATCTGGGTCTCGGCGGGGACGTCCTCGAAGAGCGGCGAGGCTGCCGTGGTGGCGACGATGGACTTGCCATATTCGCGGGCGTCGCCGTGCGCCACTTCACCGCCGAGCGTCTCGACCATGAGCTGGAGGCCGTAGCAGATGCCCAGCACCGGGATGCCGAGGCCGAAGATGGCGGGGTCGCATTTCGGGGCGTTCGCCTGGTAGACGCTCGCGGGGCCGCCGCTCAGGATGATGCCCGCGGGCGCGGCGGCGCGGATCTCTTCCGCCGAAGTCTTCCAGGAGACGATCCGGCTGTAGACGTGGAGTTCGCGGACGCGCCGTGCGATGAGCTGGCTGTACTGGGATCCGAAATCCAGCACGAGAATGGTTTCAGGATGGTTCATAACAATTCTTCTCAAAGGGTCAGGAAAAAAAGAGTATCATATAATATGATACTGAATCGACAAAAAATCCAGTCCGAAACGGTAGATTTTAGCAAAAATGTAAGCGTGGACCTGATGCGGCCGTGTGTGCCGGAGCGGATCCCGGCGGTATTGCCGGGTACGTCGGAATTCCGCGGGAGGTATCCGGGTTCAGTCTCCAGTCGGCCCGGCGCGGAACAACGCGATCAGTCCAGTTCCCCCGGCGCGAGGCCGTCCCGGAGCGGCGCCGGACGGACGCACGTGCTTTCGAGCGTGACGTACTGCCCTTTTTCGCCCGCATCGAGGATGGAGCACATCACGTCGAGCACGTGATAGGCGAGTTCCCCGCTGCAGCGGTGCGGGCGCTTGAGCTCGATCCCGGCTGCCATGTCCGCCAGCCCGATCAGCCGCATGTTGTCGTTGTAGACAAACGTGTTTTCGGCGGTCTTCCAGGCGGGATCCTGTGCGTTTTGCGCGAACCGGACCTCGCCGGAAAAGGTGTTCGGGTCGGGCGTGTGAAGCGCGCCGTCCAGCCCCCACAGTTCGATGCAGTTTTCCATCTGGCCGCTGAGGCGGCAGACATCGAAGCTCATGGTGAGGTTGACGACGGGGCCGGAGACGAACTCCAGCACGGCGGCGACGTGGGTGTCGACCTCCACGGGGTAGGTCCTGCCCTGATTGGGACCGCTTCCCCTCCTCAGATCGGTGGCGCGGGTGCTGAATCCGGCGACCCGTTTTACCGGGCCGAGCAGGTTCACCAGCGCCGTGAGGTAATACGGCCCCATGTCCATCAGCGGACCGCCGCCCGTTTTGTAGTAGAAACCGGAGTTCGGATGCCAGGATTCCGGGCCTCTGTTTGCCATGACGGCGCAGCCGCCGGAGATCTTCCCGATGGTGCCGCTGTCGATGAGCTTGCGGCAGGTCTGGTGCCCGCCGCCGAGGAACGTATCCGGGGCGCACCCGACGCGCAATCCTTTTTCCGCCGCCAGCCGCAGGACTTTCCGTCCGTCCTCGCGCGTGACCGCGAACGGTTTTTCCGCATAGACGTGTTTTCCCGCCTCCAGCGCGCGCAGATCGAGTTCCGCGTGGACATCCGGCGTGGTCAGGTTGAGGATGACGTCGATTTCCGGGTCGCGGAGAAGCTCATCGACGGAGACCGCTTGGAGTCCGTATCGTTCCGCGGCGGCGCGGGCGGATTCGCCCCCTCTGCTCGCGCATTTCAGGATGCGAAGGTGCCGGAATACATCTTTGTTGCGCAGATAGGCGCCGCAGATGTTTCCGCATCCGATCAGACCTGCTTTCAGCATTTTTCGTTCTCCTTTTCCTGTATGCGGTTGATGACAGGCTCGCTCATCCGTCCGGTTTGCAAGCTGTTCCCGTTCTGTGTGGCATTACGGCATCCCGTTGATGCACGATGAATATGAGCCGGACCGTCGGAAAACGGCGGATCCATGCGTGTTTCCGGCTCAAGAAGGAACCGTTCTTCTGGCCTCTCGTGCCCGCCAGGATCATGAGGGCGATTCCGGAGCAGGTCTTTCGAGTTCATTCCTCTCTCAAAACACCCCCGATCCCCGGAGACCGGGAATCAGGGAGTGGTCAGATATTGTTTGCAACCTCGCGCCGGCGGTGGAGCTCCGGGGCGTCAGATGTGGTTCGCCACCTCGTATGCGTCCCAGATCGCCTGATGGATGTTCCGGCATTCCCTGCAGTCGCCGATGGCGTAGAGTTCCGGGACATCCTGCATCGCCTGATACAGCGAGGCATCGGCGCGGAATCCGGCGGCGACGATGACCGCGTCCGCCTTCAGTTCGGAATCCTCGCCGGTCGTCTGGTCGTGCAGGACGACGCCGGTGTACGTGACGTGTTTCGCGACGGTGTTGGCGCGGATCGCGCAGCCTTTGAAGCGGACCAGGGCGGCGAGCATGTCCTTGTTTGCGGAGCAAAGCGGCGCATTGAGCAGAAGGATGTCTTTCTGCGCCTCCACGATCGTGACGTTCTTTCCGAAGGATTCACGAAGCCACAGTGCGAGTTCGCAGCCGACCGTGCCGCCGCCGAGCACCACCAGGTTTTCGCCGAGTCCCGCCGCGTTGTTTTTCAGCACGGATTTCGCGTCGTACACCGGGATTCCCTTGCCCAGATCGAACAGACGCGGCGTGGCTCCGGTCGCGATGATGAGGGCGTCGAACGCCATGCCGCGGAGCATTTCCTCCGTCACGGCGGCGCCGAGATGGATCTCGACCTGGAGTTCCTTCATGGTGTGAACATACCACTGGATCAGCAGTCTGTCTTCCGCCTTGAAATCGGGCACGCCGGCGGGGACGCACGCGCCGCCGAGGATGGCTTCCTTCTCGAAGATCACGGGCTTGTGGCCGCGGATCGCAAGCACCCTCGCGGCCTCCATGCCGGCGACGCCGCCGCCGACGATGACCACTTTCTTCGGGCGCAGGACCGGGTTGTACGCGAAATCGCGTTCCCTGGCGCACTGCGGATTCACGGCGCAGTTCACCAGCGAGAAATTCTGGATGCGCCCCATGCAGCCTTCCTGGCAACTGATGCACGGACGGATGTCCGCCTTCCTGCCGCTGCGCAGTTTGTTCGCGTAATCGGCGTCGGCGAGCAGGGGGCGTCCGAGGGACACGATGTCGATCCAGCCGTCCTTCACCGCCTGCGAGGAGAGATCGGGATTCGAGAGCTTTCCGGCGCAGATCACCGGGACCTTCACGACTTCCTTCACCGCCTTTGCGTACTTCAAATAGAGGCCGTCCTTCTGGTACATGGGCGGATGCGACCAGAACCAGCTGTCGTAGGACCCGACGTCCACGTCGAACGCGTCGTAGCCGTACTGCTCCAGCAGTTTCGCGACTTCGAGTCCCTCGGCTTCGTCGCGTCCCTTCTCCTCGAACTCCTCGCCGGGGAGCGCACCTTTGCGCCAGTCCTTGATGAAGCTCTTGGTGGAGAGGCGCATGACGACCGGGAAATCGGGGCCGCAGGTCTTCGCGATCTCCTCGCGGATCTCCCGGGCGAAACGCAGCCTGTTTTCCAGCGAGCCGCCGTACTCGTCCGTGCGGTGGTTGAACATGGAGATCGCGAACTGGTCGATCAGGTAGCCTTCGTGAACGGCATGGATCATGATCCCGTCGAATCCGGCGCGTTTCGCGATCGCCGCCGCCTTGCCGAACATCGTAACGATATGATGGATCTCGTCCACCGTGAGCGCCCGGCAAGTTTTGTCGATCCAGCGGTGCGGGATCTCGGAGGGAGCGACCGGTTTGTCCGCGCCCTGGTCTTCCGGGATCGACACGCGCCCGAAGCCGCCGGAAAGCTGGAGCAGGACTTTGGAGCCGTACGCGTGGATCCGCTCCGTCATTTCCTTGCCGGTGCGGATGAACTGATGCGGATTCCGCGTCGGGACGGGCACGCCGGGGCAGGAATGCTCCTCCACCGTGAAATCGGCGAACGTGACGCCGGTGCAGATCAGGCCGGTCCCGCCTTTGGCGCGCTCGACGTAATAATCAATGCCGCGCTGGTTGAACGCGCCGTCGGCGTCGCCGAGTCCGAGGGGACCGACAGGAGCCATCATGAAACGGTTTTTCAGTTCGAGCTTGCCGATCCTGACCGGCTGGAAAAGAATGCTGTAGTCCATAAAAAGACCCCTGATGAAGTTGCGATTGAAGTCCCCCTGAAAACCTCAGTCCGGTTGTTGTTTGTGTCCCAATGCATTTTCCTACAATATATCACACGCCGGTATCGTTTTCAAGCGGTCTTTTAACGAATAAAACAATCTAGGCGACGGGCCCAAACAGTTTTTCTGTGTTCCTGTCCGGCTCGCGATGCGGCGGGATCGGTCCGTCCGCACAGAACAAGTCCGGGAGCACCCTTTTTTTCGGCAGAGGTGCGCCGATGCTGCCCGGAATTTCCCGTTTTTTCACCTTCCATTTTTCTGTTCCCCTGTCTTTTTGATAACATGCCGATCTTTTTGGAAAAATGGAAAAACCGTTTTTTTTTAGAAAATGCGTCAAAGAAACAGTTTTCGTGCTTGCTTTTCCCGTCGAACGGGATTATATTAGACAAAAATGAACATCTTTCCGCCTGACAAACGGCAGATGTGCGTGTAACCCGGAAATACAATACAACCCGAATATAACCTCAAAAACGAAAGGTACCCCCAAAATGAAAAAACTTCTGATGTCCCTGATGTGCCTCGCGATCGGCGCGTCCGTCTTCGGCGCGGACCTCTACGTCTCCCAGGCCAACGGCAAGAAGAAAGGCCCCGGCACGAAGGAAGAACCCTTCAAGGCGCTCGCCGATGCCATGAAGGCCGCCAATGCCGGCGACACCATCTACATGGCCGCGGGCAACTACTCCGGTCTCCTCGGCGCCAGCGAGATCATCATCGACAAGCCCGTCACCATCAAGGGCGGCTACTCCGACGACTTCGCCACCCGCGACCTCGCCAAATTCACCACCAAGATCCAGCCCCCGAACGACAAGAACGACTCCAAGGGCCTCGGCGTCCTCGTCCTCAAGATGCCGAACGGTCAGGCCGGCACCAAGATGGTCGTCG
>JAFSZN010000042.1 GCA_017455665.1 Lentisphaeria bacterium | reverse complement strand
TTGTAACTCACGTTCCCATCCCGAACACGATCGATAAGGGGCCCAGCGACGATGGTACTGCATATTTGACTGTGGGAGAGTAGTTCGATGCCGGATTTCTTTTCTGGAGCCTGATTCATCACGAATCCGGCTCCTTTTTTTTGACTTTTTTTCCGTTCCCTATTGCTATTCAGAGAAAAAAGTGGTATAGTAAAGTTGTGATTCCTTGCCCCCCTCCATCAGCAACAACTTGAACGGGCTGAAAACGATGGAAAACCAATTTAAAAAAATGACAGATGAGACTGCCGCGCCGAGCTCACAGGCTTCGTCAGACGCGCCGAAACGGGTTGTGGTGAACAACGGCTTCGACAAGTTTTTCTTTATCGCCAGTATCTCGTTCATCGCGGTCAGCTTGTTTGTTGTGGTTCTATTTGTTTTCTTTGCATTGATTCCAGAGCGCCGCGGTTCTGTCCCCGATTTCGTCAAATACGTGACGGGGGATCAGTATGATCTGATTGTGCATAAACTCGGGCCCATAGACGATAATCTCTTCCGGAGCAGCACGGCGTATCTGCTTGTGCGGACGGATGCGGACGTCGTTTCCCGCATCGAGCAGGCGGAATCGCCGGAATATAAGTTCGTTCCGCTGGAGTCACCCGAGTTGGAAAACGCCAAAACAATGAATCAGTTGTACGATTCCACGGAGAAGATCGACAAGGCCTATCAGGAGCTCGCGCAGACGCCGCCGGGCGCGGACTGCCGGTATTTCGTCACCCGGGACGACCCGGATTATTCCAGTACCTACCTGTGTTTTTCGCCGGAATCCAAACTGCTCTTGGTCTTCCGGACCATGAAAAGATGGGGAATCGAATAAGGAAAACGACTGACCGTCTGCCGTTATTTCCGTTCGGCGCTGCAAAACACGGAGAGTTCGTTTACCGGATCGTCTTGCTGATGGTTACTTTTGCATCCGTGCTGACCAGCCTGAAATAGATGCGAAAGAAGTGTTCGGCGGTCCAGCGCAGGGAGGGGTGTTCGACGAACAGCCTCACATGCCAGGCTGCCAGACGCTGCGGGATCGAACCCGACTTCATCATGCGGCGATAGCTATCGAAGCCGTCTTCGAAGATAAAATTCAGCCATTCCGCCCGTTTCTCGCGCGGTATTTCTCTTTGGACATTCGAAGAGAACCACATGTAATTCATGCGGGAATTCCACTGGCGGATCCAGCACGGGACGACGCGTGCGTCGAACCCGTCCTCGCGGGAGACTTTGCCGTAAAACGCCAGCAGGGATCTCGTGATGATGGACCAGTCCTTCATGAAATAGTCCGCGCCCTTCGCCTTGGTCTGAACGGAGTTCGGGCGTATGCGGTAGAGATAGAACGGCTCATGGACCGGGACGACGCGTTTTGCGAGGAAAAGTGCGCGCGGGGAGAATTCGCTGTCCTGATGGCGCAGTCCGCGGATGCACTTCAGGTCGTGTTCCACGAGGAATTCGCGACGATGGATGGTGAGCTGAAGCATCGGGCAGAAACTCCCGTGCAGCCGGCGATCCAGGTAGAGCGTGGCTTCCACGCCGGTCATTTCCGTCGGGGCGTCCTGCCCGTAGTTGTCGCGCATTTCGCGTTTGCCATTGATTTCGTCGTTTGCGATGATCGCGCAGGGATAGAGGTCGGCGCCGGGATTCGCGCATATCTTCTCGTGAAGGCGTTCGAGACAACCGTCGGCGATGGTGTCGTCGCCGTCGAGGAAGATGATATACTCGCCCTGCGCCATGTCGATCGCGGTATTGCGGGGAGCGGAGCACGACCCGGAGCGTTCGCCCGTGAAGATCCTGAAGCGGGGATCGCCGGCGGTCTTTTCCCGGATGATCTCCTCGGTCCGGTCTTTCGATGCCTCAATGGCGAGGATGCATTCCCAATCTTGAAACGACTGGTTCAGGATGGACTGAAGGCATTCCTCGATGTACGGCTCAACGTCGCAGCATGGGACGGCAAACGAAAAAAACGGTTTCATTTCAGTCATTCTCGGTTCAACAAAAAAACTTCCGCCGGGATCCGCTTTGAATTCTTCCGCGGCGGCTTTGCCGCATAGGTTTGCAGACACTCCCGCCGTCTGCCGTTACATCGGACATCGTGCTGGACGAAAATGTCCTCTGCGCCATATCAAAGCTTTTTCCCGAATGATGTGTTATTTTTTGTTACATGTTTAATATACATCATGAAATCAAAAATGTCAAATCAAACACAAGCGAATTAAAAACAAAGATGCACGACAGCCGATTCCGGGGAGGGGGCGAGAAAACGAATCCTTTTGTCTTTTCCTGCGAATTCCGGACGATCCGCCCCGCGGTGTCCCCGGATGATTCAACGATGGCGAGACATCCTCCGTCCTGAAACGGCCGGTTCAGGATAGGATGGACGGAAATCAGACCTCAATGTTAAGGTTCGACATCGCAGCAGGGGACGACAATGGAAGAAAGAAATCATTCCCGCCCTTCCAGGATGCTGTCAAGAATCTTGTTTTGAGTTTCCAGATAGCGTTCAAAGGAGAAGCTTTCGGCTCGTTTTTTGCAACGGTCCATCTGCTCCCGGCGGAACGCTTCATCGTTCAGAAGATGCGCCAGGATCTTTGCCGCATCCTCGTCGGTGTGGTACGTCAAGGCGGGAACACCGACGACTTCCGGCGTGCCGCCTTCGTCCGGGACGATGGCGATGCAACCGGCTTTCAGGTATTCCGTGATGGAGATGCCGAACGCCTCGTCGCGTTCCGCATGGATGGCATACGTCCCGCCGAGCAGGAACGCGGCTTTTTCCTGTCCGTAGACCGGTCCGACCAGCTGAACCCACTCTTTTTTCGCGACATCCAGCTTCAGTTTCTCCGTATAGGCTCCGGGCGTCAGCGGTCCGGCGAGGTGCAGCTGGATGTTCCGGCCGGAAAGCGACCGGGCGCGTTCCACGATGCCAACGATCTCCGAAATGCCTTTTTCCTGTTGGATGCGCCCCAGGTAGATGACCCGGAGCGGATCGCGTTCCACATCCATCGGGGGAATATCGAAGGAGGTGGGCGGGTAGAAGACCGTGCAGTTGAACGGTCCGAAGAACGTGCGCATGGTGTCGGCGGCGTATTGGGACGGGACATAGATGTGTTCCCGCCGGTCGGCAAGGATCCTTCGTGTCGAACGCACTCCGAGGAGCGGACGCAGGATAAATTCGGCAAGCAGAGTGCGGATGCTGCGTTTGAGGCGCGGAAGACCGGACAGCGGAGGGGTGTGCCGGCAGAAATCATTGAACGCGTTGTCGCCGAACAGGCGCAGCATATAGACCACATGATGGGCGGGTTTCCCGAAGTCGATCATGTTCGCCGTGGAAATACAGACATCGGCGTGCTTTGCCATTTTTTTCAGCTTGCGGACCCTGTAGAAGGGGAGAACGGAGTCCAGCTTCGCGATGAATTTGTTTTCCGGCTTGATGGCGCACATATCGACCTTGTTTACATCCAGGTCCACATGATAAAGCTTTGCGGCATGTTCCAGGTCGGATTCCCAGTCCAGCGCCAGCGTGACATCGCATCCCCGCCGCTGAAGTTCCGCGATGAACAGCAACGGCAGATAATCGCTGCCGCCGAGTTTTTCCGCGAATTTGTAGTAGTAGAGGAGGATTTTTCTGCCCGGAGCGGGTGAAGGCGAAGACGCGTTCATTTTTTTGTCCTCCGTTCGATCATGGGGTAGTAAAAACCGCGGAAATACAGTTTTGCCGGAAACTGAATCCCTTTTGCGGCGAGGAAGATCAGCGGGCGGGCAAGACGTTTCGGGCGGGACGCGTGCGCCAGGATCCGCGGAAACATCGTCCTGCCGTCGCCGGACAGGATCAGGGCAAGCGCCGCCTTGCGGTCGGCGTCGGAGATCTTTCTTGAGGTGACCGGATGGAACATGAACCAGAAAAGGACGGATATCCACTGGTTGCTCCAGATGGAAAGAACGTCCCGGGGAACAGCATTGTTTCCGGCGAACGCCGCCAGCGAGCAGAACTGCCGCGCCAGGTCATGGACGATGCGCGGGGATGCCTCCGTCGTCAAAGACCCCGGCCTGCGCCGGTAGACGTAGAGGTCCCGGTCCAGATATGCGATCCGCTTCGCAAAGAACCAGACGCGCGGATTCCACTCGTAATCCTCCATCAGCAGGCCGTCGGACTGGTACAGGCGGTGTTCCCGCAGGAAATCCACCCGGTAGATGCTCAGCCAGGTGAAATTCTGGATCGTGCCTCCGTTTCGTCCCGAACGGCGGACGGCGTCCAGCCCGGAGAAGACATCCGCCTCGTCGGACTGCCTGAAATTCGTAATGCGTTTCGCATGGTCCCGATCCACGTTTTCGGTTTCCGTGGATACTGCGGCAAAGGTCAGCACATCGACTTCGCCAGTCTGCGCGAGCTTTCCGGCAAGTCTTTCCAGCATGTCCGGGACCAGCCAGTCGTCGCCGTCGATCGCGGCAAGATACTTTCCGGACGCATGGTCGATGCCGTAGTTGCGCGTGGTCGCCACCGCGCCGCTTTTCGGACCGGTCGCGACTATGAACCGGGGATCGCGTTCCGCCATCGCCCGGCACATTTCCAGGGAACGGTCGGGCGAATCCTCCACGTAGCAGATGGCCTCGAAATCGCGGAACGTCTGGTTCGCGACGGAATCCAGTGCCTTTTGCAAATACGGTTCCGTCCTGTATCCCGAAAGAACAACTGTAAAAAGCGGAGTCTTTGTCATAACAGCGATGGCTTATGCGGGGAAAGGAGGCGCGGCCAGGTCAGCAGCCCGGGATGATGATCGGCTTGGTCGGCGCCATGGAGTACATGGAAATGTCCGGCAGCATCGGATCCCGTTTGTAGACAAGCTTCAGGACCTCGGTGCATTTCCCGCAGTGCGTGCAGTTGGCGGCGCACTTCCCCGCGATCTTTCCCTCGCTCCATTCCTTCGGGAACGCCTTGTTGTCGATAATATACGGGCGGACAAAGAACGAGAAGCCGGGGTCCAGGATCAGGAGAAGGTCGCCGTCGAATGTGCCGGAGGTATATGCCTTCAGGACCAGGTCGGGACGGTCCGCTTCGCGCGTGGAAAGCTTGAAAACGGAGACATAAGGTTCGTACTGGTGGAGCTCTTCGGGGCGGATCCAGGACGCGCGGAGGATTTCTTCAAGCTGTTTGGACTGGACAAGCCCGACGCACAGGGTCGGCGGGATGTCAAGCGCCTTCATCTCCCCGAAAATATGCTT
Organism: Lentisphaeria bacterium; assembly: GCA_017455665.1. Classification (GTDB taxonomy): domain Bacteria; phylum Verrucomicrobiota; class Lentisphaeria; order Victivallales; family UBA1829; genus UBA1732. The sequence goes on along the minus strand of JAFSZN010000042.1, from coordinate 37,041 downwards.
GAAATCGTGCGCGAGCAGGGTCTCGTGGAAAGTCTGCCAGGGGCAGAACCGCAGGCAGCCGCTGTTCGCCAGCATGCAGATCTTCTTTCCGGTCTTTTTGCCCCACTCGGCGAACATTTTCACGGTCGGCAGGTCGCGCTGAAGGTCGCGGCAGAGATAGAACGAATCGAATTCGTCCGCCACATATTCCATGGCGATGGTGGAGTTCAGGCGCATGTTGACGGACGCGCGGCGGTCGATGGATGCGTCGAGCTTCTTCGTAATGATCGCGATGTAGGGTGAAGTGGTGGTGATGATCTCCGGCATGATGCCGGCTTTGTCCATCTCCTTCAGGTTCGCGTAATAATCCTGCCTTTGCTCCGCGGTCAGCGCCTTGTCTCCGTAGCACGTCGCGTTGATCAGCAGATCCAGGCGCAACCCCTTCGAACGGCAGAACCGCATATCGTCGATGACCTGTTTTCTGAGCGGCGCGGGATCGCCGCTGAGTTCACGGGCGGAGAGAAGCCCCGGCCAGGGGAAATAGACCTCCTGCAGGAACGGTGCATATTGCTCGGCAAGGTCGCGGAACGAGAATCCCGCCCGTTTCCCGAAGTAGTAGCCGAACGCGAACTTGCGTCTGATGTTCTGGCTGTTTCCGGCAAATCCAGGTCTGATGCCGGAGATCCGGATCGGTTTGAGATTCAGCTGATAGGTCGGTCTGCTCATGATCGTTTGCCTTTCTCTCCATGGACGGGATTCAAGCCGGAAATGTCTTTCTTTTTCGGGGCGAGAAAAGAGAAATTGTTGGTCAGGGAGAACCCGTCGAGGCGTCCGTGCGGATCGATGTCGTATTTCAGGACCTGTTCCAGGATCTGTTCGCATTTCCCGCAATGTGTGCAGTTCTCCGCGCATTTCCCCGCGATGCCGCTGGTCACCCAGTCCGCCGGGAACGATTTGTTGTCGACCCGGTTCGGGCGGAATCCGAGTCCGTGATACGGATCCATCAGGCGAAGCAGATTGCCGTCGTAGGACCCGCTCACGTAAGCCTCGGCGATCTCCAGCGGGAAATTTGCCTCGCGCGTGGAGAGCTTGATCGTCTCAAGCTCCGGCTCGAACACATGGATGTCTTCCGGACGGATCCATGTGCACCGAAGGAATTCCGACAGCATTTTCTTCTGGGTGAATATTTTGTTGCATACGAGGGCGATGTTTTGGTATTCCATTTCCGCGAACGTGAATGTGAAGCCGTGTGAGAGAAGGGTCTCGTGGAACACTTGCCACGGGCAGTTCCGCACGCATCCGCTGTTCGCCAGCATGCACAGCTTTTTGCCATGCTCTTTGCACCAGTCCGCCATCTTGTGGAATGTCGGCAGATCGCGCTGGACATCGCGGCAGATGTAATAGGACTCGTACAGAGGCGCGAGGTATTCGAGCGCGAGGGTGTTCCGCAGGCGCATGTTTACGGAGGCGCGAATCTCGATGTCGGGGAAATTGAGTTTGAAGACTTTCGCGATGTACGGCGAGGTGGTCGTGACGATCTCGGGGTACAGCCCGAGTTCATCGAGGTGCTTGATGATCCCCACGATCTGAAGGCGCTGGTCTTTTGTGAACGATTTCTCGCCATAGCAGGTCGCGTTCGCCAGGATGTCCAGCTTCATGCCGTGTTCCCGGCAGTATTTCAGGTCGGACACGATGCGTTCTTCATCGTCCGGCTTATTGTAGACTTTTGCGCGTGCGTTCGAGAGGCCGGGCCAAGGGAAATAGACTTCACGGAGCCTGGGCGCGAACCGACGTGCCAGTTCGGCGAAGGATGCCGGATCGTCCGGTTTTGCCGTCAGGTAGTGCCCGACGGCGAATTTCGTTCTTTTATTCTGTTTTGAGCTCATATCGATTTTGCTTCCTTCGAGGGGGCTGGTCTGTACCTTAAAATAAATCAAGTCATGCTTGTTTCATAATGTAACCCCGCTCCGGGATTTGTCAAGCATTTTTCTACGAAAAGACGGGAAAAAGGTCCGTGAAAAAGGCGCCGTCTGCCTTTATTTCTCCGATTCGCTTGTAAAAATGGAAAAAAGATGCTATAGTATGTGATGTTATCGAGTATTCCCCGTGCCTTCTGTGCAGCAAAATCGGAGACGAACTGTCTATGAAAAAGAAATCCATGCGCGTCAGCCGTCGCAGTCGTTTTTTCAATATCTGCCTTGCAGCAATCGGTATTCTCCTGCTCGGATATGTTATTTATAATTCGTTCGAACTCCGCTACAACACGCGGATCATGGCGCGCGCCAGGCAGGAATACCAGGATTACAACCGGGTTCGGTCCCGCCTCCGCGACGGCTCGGACATCCTCACCGAAAGCGTGCGCCGTTATGTGGCGACCGGCAACAAAAAATACCGCGACGAGTATTTCAAGGAAGCATTCGACACGAAAAACCGTGAATGGGGGCTGAACCTGCTGAAGCAGCTGCCGGACGAAGGTCCTGTTACGACCAAGATCAAAGACGATTTCCAGCTCGCGATGAAGTATTCCATCGAGCTGATGAATTTGGAATACACCGCGATGCGCCTGGTCTCAAGCGAAGAGGAAGTCGATACTCCCGGCTATCCACGCGAACTGAAGCTTGCCGTGGTCGTTCCGGAAGACCTCGCCAAAGACATGCATGAACGACAGCACCTTGCCATAGATTATGTGTTCGGCGACAAATACATGCAGTACAAGACGGATATTTACAGCGCTTTGGACAGAAGCCTTTCGGGCGCCGCGAAGCTGGCGGACAACCGCCGCTCCCAGGCGACGAAAAGGCAGAATATCCTCTGGTTCAGCCAGCTCGCGTCCGTGTCATTGTTCGTGCTCTGCTTTGTCCTGATGCTGGTCTGGGTCGAGCGTCTTTTTACCGGCAGGATGACGTTCCTGAGGCAGATGCTGGACAATATCCCGCTGCTGGTCTATCTGAAAAACCGGAAGACCAAATGCTTTGTGGACTGCAACCGGGCATTTTCCGATTATGTCCAGCGTGCCGGCATCGAAGACCCGATGGGCAAGACCTACTACGACATGCTTCCCGCCGACAAGGCGCATGAACTGGAGCGGAACGAAGAGGACGCCGGGAACAAAGACGGTGCTTCCGTGAGCTATGAAGAGATTCCGGGGCCTGCCGGACAATCCCGGTATTTCCGCACCACCAGGCTCGCACTCAAGGACCCGGATGGCAGGCCGTGCATGCTCGCCATGGCGATCGACATGACCGAAGACCGCGAACGCCAGCTGAACAGCGAGGCCATGGAAGACGCATTGATCACGCTTCAGCAGGAGCCGATGCTCGCCACCCCAGCCAAGATACTCGAAGTCATCCGCCGCCGCCTGAACGCCGATTATTGCTATCTGGCACGCTATGACGAGGAAGCCGGGATCGTTTCCGTCGACCCCGATTCGTTCGTCATTCGAGGCGGGCATACCCTGCCGAAACGCATCTCCTCCAGCACCCGCATGGTCCTGGACCTGATCGACCGCATCCGCATGCTCGGGCTCTGCTTTTTCGACGAGGAGGAATCTTTTCGGATCCGCCAGATCTTCAGGATCGACCAGGTCGCCTCCGACACGCCGCACGCGGCATGCCACATCGCCCTGCGCCTGACGGTGCAGGGGACGTTCTGGGGACTGCTCTCCGTGGCAAGCGTTTCCAAACGTTCGTTTACCGACATCGAAAAGACGTATCTGCAGAAGAATGCCCGCATCCTCGAAAGCGCCATCGAACGCAAAAACATTTACGCCGCGCTTGCAAAAGCGAAAAACGAAGCGGTCCGCGAGGGCGATATCTCCGACAGCGTCCTCAATCTCATGCCCATTCCCTGTGTCGTGAAGGACCCCGGCAACGAGTTCCGCTATATCCGCTGCAACAGGGCGTACGCCTCCCTGCACCATCTGGAGCCCGCCGAAATGGTCGGCAAACGCGGCGAGGACTTCTATGCCGACAAGTCGCTCGCGGTCATCCGCCGCACCGACGCCCAGGCGATGGAATCGCACGAGCTCGTCCACTTCGAGGACACCTGTCTGTGGGGCGACTGCAACCGCCGCGTCTTCCTGTACTGGAAACTGCCCATGGAGATGAAGGACGGCCGCACGCTGCTCTTCTGCGTGGCGCAGGACGTGACCGAGATCAAGCAGAAGATCGACACCGAGCATTTCCGCAACGAGATCACGGCGTTCCTGCTCGGCCACTCCGAACCGGAGGAACTGCTCGACTTCGTGGCGAAACGCCTGATCGAAACGCTCGGCTGCCAGCACGTGCTTCTGCACAGGCACGACGGCACGCGCCAGGACTGGTTCCCGGACGACGAGCACACCTACTGCAACAAGTGCGTCGACTGCCCGCTGAAGACCGCCGATCCTTCGCTCTTCTGCCACAACGGCAACGTGATCGTCAACGACGACAATATCTCCGAATTCCCGCTGCCCGAAAACTGTCCGACCAGGATCCTCATCGCCCGCCAGATCTTCTTCGAGGGCGACGAATGGGGCAAGATCGCCACGCTTTTCACCGGAGACGCCTTCGAGTCCCTCGGATTCTGCGAAGAGCTCCTCGAACAGGTCGCGAACGTGGTATCCGTCTGCATCGAGCGCAAGGCGAGAAACATGGTCATCAAGCGCCAGAACGAGGAGGTCGTCCGCATCAACCGCCAGCTCCAGCTCGCACGCGACCGCGCCGTCGCCGCAGAAAACGCCAAGAGTTATTTCTTCTCCTGCATCAGCCACGACGTCCGCACCCCGCTGAACGCCATCATCGGCTACACGGAACTCCTGAAGAAAGGCATCTCCGACGCAAAGGAACGCAAGGGCGCCTGCGACGCCATCACCACGAGCGGACGCTCCCTGCTCCAGCTCGTCAGCAGCATGGTCGACCTCGCCAAACTCGAGTCCGACACGCTTGTCATCGAACCGGTCCTGACCGACCTCAACGTCCAGGCGGAAAAAGTCCTGCACTCCTTCGACATCTCCGTGGCGGGCAAAGCCGTCAGCCTTCGGGGCGAATGGGACGAGAACATGCCGTATCTCAAGGTCGATCCGAAGCGCGTCTGGCAGATCCTCTTCCACCTGATCGACAACGCCGTCAAGTTCACCGAGGAGGGCGAGATCGTCCTGAAGCTCGATTTCGTGCGGGAAGACACGGAAAATGGCATCCTCTCCATCCTGGTCTCCGATACCGGCAGCGGCATGGACGAGGAGACACGCAAACGCATCATGCAGCCGTTCGCATCCGCCGACGAGGACCACAGAAAACACCAGGTCGGCGCGGGGCTCGGCATCTCCATCTGCCGCCACCTCATCGAACGCATGAACGGCACCCTCACGCTCCAGTCCGAACCGGGCAGCGGCACGGTCTTCACGATCCGCATCCCGGACGTCGCGTTCTCCGAACGCACCAACAGTTTCCCGCGCCCCGGCAGCATGATCGACTTCCACGGCAGAAAACGCGAGGAACTCCACGTCCTGATCGTCGACGACGTCCCGCTGAACATCTCCATCCTGCGCGCCATGCTCCGCAAGAACGGCGTTTCCGACATCGTCACGTCCGTGAACGGCAGGGACGCCCTCAAGAAGATCCGCACGAGCGTGAAGCCGTTCGACCTGGTCCTCACCGACCTCTGGATGCCGGAGATGGACGGACGCGTTCTGCTTCAGGAACTCCGCGCCGATCCACGCTTCCAGTCGCTCAACGTCATCGCGATCACCGCCGACGTCGATGCGAAGGACGAGTGCATGAAGCTCGGATTCAGCGACGTGATCTTCAAGCCCGTCACCGTCGCGAAGATCGTCAACTACCTCCCGCCGCCGTCCGGCGAACAGCCCGGCTGACCGCCGGGATAAAAATAGAACGGATCCTCAGCCGTTCTCCGGACACAAAGAAACACCCGCCCGGCGATCCCGTGAGTCCTGCCTCATCCATGAGGCGGGGGGATGCCATGGAGCGGGTGTTTTCCGTCTCCGCCGCCCACGAACCGGACGGTGGCGGAGCGCTTCCGAAACCCGATTATGCCTGCGGCGCGGGGTTGACCGGAACGACATCTTCGGCCTGCGGGCCTTTGGCGCCCTGGCCGACGGTGAATTCCACGAGCTGCCCTTCCTTCAGGGTGCGGTAGCCTTCCGACTTGATGGCGCTGTAGTGGACGAAAATGTCCTGCGCGCCTTCACGCTCGATGAATCCGAATCCTTTGGTGTTGTTGAACCACTTGACTTTGCCTTGTTCGCGTTCGCCCATGTTTAGCCTTCAATCTTGTTGCTCCCGGGGGGTTGTTGAACTGACGGCGTGCTCGTCCGGGACCGTGCGGACACCGCCGGATGGCATGCACGCGGGGCGTTGCGTGCGGGCGGATCCCGCACTGGGAAACGTGTCATGCTTCTCTGGGTGATATTATACCCCGGAAAAAGCGAAAAGAAAAGAGGTAAAACGGAAAAAAGGACAGAAAATTGTTAAATATCTTAAAAAATGTCAAAAATGGTGCGTTAACTAACTCTGGTTCGCTGTATTCCTAAAGAATAATTGTGTACTTTTCAGCCTGTTCGGGTTCCCATAAAAAAGACTTGCCGAACAAAAAAACCGTAAATGAAGTCAACAGGGAATCCATGCGGATGAGCAGGCTATGATCGCCCGGCGAACGGAATAGTATTTCTTTTTCTATAAAGATATTCGCATATTCGAAAGACAAATGCGGACTTCTGTTTAGGTGGGGATTACATAACAATCTTCCATCTTCCGTATTTTTTTGTAAAAACGGGAGGACGAAAGCAAACAAGACAGGGAAGTGGATTTCCGCAACGGCGGCGTGTCAGCGGTCGAGCAGGAACTTCACGTCGTCGATGCTCAGCGAGGACAGCGCCTCGGTCGATTCCTCGACCAGATCGTTGAACAGCGCGCGCTTGCGTTCGTGGAGCGCGAGGATGCGTTCCTCGATGGAATCGCGCACGACCAGCCGGATGATGTTCACGCTGCGCGTCTGCCCGATGCGGTGCGTCCGGTCGGCGGCCTGGTCCTCGACGGCTGGATTCCACCACGGGTCGAAGATGATGACGGTGTCGGCGGACGTGAGATTGATGCCGACGCCGCCGGCTTTCAGGCTGAGCAGGAAGACGCGGACGTCCGGGTCGGAATTGAACCTGTCGATGCGTTCGGCGCGGTCGTGCGTGGAGCCGTCGAGGTACTCATACTCTATCTTCTGTTCATCCAGGCTGCCGCGGATGATGGACAGCATGGAGGTGAACTGGCTGAAGAGCAGGACCTTGTGGCCGGAGTCAAGCGTTTCCAGCAAGAGCTCGTTGAGCAGTTCGAGCTTGGCGGAGGCGATGCCCTTGCCCTCGCCGTCGGGAAGGAGTTCCGGCGCGCAGCAGACCTGGCGCATGCGCATGATGGAGGCGAGCAGGTGGATGTGCGTGATGGATCGGTCGCCGGATTCGAGTTCGCTGAACTGCTTGTACTGCTCGTTTGCGCGTTCCTCGAGGGTGTGATAGAGCTTCCGCTGGGGAGCTTCCATGTCGCAGAAAAGCAGCTGTTCCTGTTTGGGCGGGAGCTCGAGACAGACGTCCGCCTTGCGGCGGCGGAGCATGAACGGCGCGATGCGGCGCACGAGTTCGCGTTTCAGCTCGGCGCTGGCGGCGATCTCCGAATACTTCTCACGGAACGAATTGAGCGAGCCGAGGAGGCCGGGATGGAGGAAATCGAACATGCTCCAGAGGTCTTCGGCGGAGTTTTCGAGCGGGGTGCCGGTGAGGATGATCCGGCTGGCGGACGGGATGGACTTGCAGGTGCGTGCGTTGAGGCTGAGCGGATTCTTGATGTGCTGCGCTTCGTCCAGGACCAGCGTGGACCATTTGATCGAGGCGATGTGTTCGATGTCGCGCCGCACGAGCGCGTACGAGGTGATGACGATCTCGCGCGTGGCTGCCTTTTTCCAGAGGGCGCCGCGGTTTGGGCCGTTCACGACGAGTGTGCGGAAACGAGGCAGGAAGCGCTTGATCTCGGCGGCCCAGTTTCCGACCAGGGTGGTGGGGCATACGACCAGGGCGGGGAGGCGTTTTTGAGGAGAAACGGCGAGGAACGCGAGGATCTGGACGGTCTTGCCGAGGCCCATCTCGTCCGCGAGGATGAGGTTACAGCCGCGGCTTACCATGCCGTCGAGCCACGCGACTCCCGTCTTCTGGTACTCGCGGAGCTGGCCGTGGAAGACCTCGGGATCAAGCTCGGGGCGTTCCGCCGAGCTCAGCACGCTGTCGTAGTCCAGCTTCAGTCGCAGGAAGTCGACCGGCACGGCGCCGGGCAGTTCCGATGCCGCGTCCGCCCAGTAATACGCCGCGTGGCGCGGGATGCGGATGATCTCGGCGTCGGGATCGTCGTCCGCGCCGGGCAGGTATGTGACGACCGGCTGAAGCGAGGCTGCCAGACGCCGCAGGGCGTCCGGGATCCGCACGAAATGCCTGTTCAGGACGTCGGGCGGAAGATATTGCTCGCCTTTCGCCGCCGCCGCTGCCAGGTCGTTCCAGCGGACCGCCGCGCCGCCCGCGCTCAGGCGCACGCCAAGCTCGAACCAGTCCGGGCCGGACCCGCGGAGCGTCGTCCGGAGCGTCAGGCGCGAGTTTTCGCCCGCGAGCGAAGCAAGCCCGGCGCTGAGGAGAAATTCGCGGCCCTCGCGTTCCCAGCGCGGGATCACTTCCTCGATGAACATGCCGACCGCCTCGCGGTCGCTCAGGCGGTACACGACTGACGGACCGGACGCGGAGCGTTTCGTGCGGTGCGAGAACCCAAAATGGATCAGCTCCTCGTGGCGTTGTTCCTCCTCCTGCGTGTTGCGGAGCCAGAACATGGCGGCGGGTCCGCTCGCGCCGAACCGCGTGGCGTCGGTCGCGCAGAGCTGGCTGCCGTAGTTGAACATCATGGTGAGCTCGAGCGTGCCGTCGTCGAGGAAACGCCCGTCGTAGACCGTGCGGAACTTGCGTTCGCGCACCTTCACGCCCGTGGACGGCAGGATGCGGATGGGCAGGTCCTTTGCCGCGAGCAGGATCTTCGCCGCCTCGTCGTCGCACGGCTGAATGGTCGTGCGCAGGAAGTTGCGGATCCACGACACGTCGTTGCGGGCGGGCAGCCACCAGTATTCGCCGAGCATGCCGACCCAGCAGCCGCTGCGTCCGGCGATGACCTTCACGTCCTTCAGCGGCAGGGGCGAGCCCTTGACCAGGATGGCGGAGCGCAGCAGGCAGCCGGTGCGGAGTTTTTCGAGCAGGAGCACGGGCGCCGCCTGTTCCGGATGGACGACGATCCTGCGGTCCTTGTGAACAAAATGCGTGAACCCGGGCAGGCAGTGGAAGAATTCGGTGCACTGTTCCGCCGTGAGCGACAGCGTCTGGTGTTCCAGCTGTTCGGAGTTATTGGCGAGGAACCGGATGATCTGGCGGTCCTGCTGCGGGAACATGTCGAGCCGGAGCGAGGCGGTCGACTTGTCGAAATGGAGCTGGCGGAGGTTCGTCTGGTTTCCCGCGTAGGCGCGCGTTCCGCTGACCAAGTTCACGTGAAGATGCACGTTTTCCCATTTGCTCGGGGCGTGCGGAAATTCATCTTCCGTCTCGATCTCGACGTGCGCCGGGTGTTCCCCCAGGAGCTCGGTCAGGAGTTCGGGGATCCCGACGAACCGGAGTCCGGCGAACTGGGCGGGCAGGTCCGGCAGCCGGGGCTCCTCGTGTTTCTTGATCGTGTATTTGGCATGGTACAGCGCGGCGGCCATCGAATGGGGGCAGAAGCCCGGGAACTGGCCGCGGCATGTGCATGTGCCGGAGAACGGGCCGTTCGGGAAGCCGCGGATCTCGGCGTGCGACACGTTGCCGTTCGCGTCGCGGCAGACGGCGCGAAGGACCCCGTGTTCGAGCTCGTGGCAGCAGAGCAGGCCGCCGCTGTGCAGGATCTGCTTTGCCTTCTTGAACACTTCCCTGGAGCTTGCCGCGATCAGTCGCGCCTCGAAACTTTCGCCCATTTGAATCCGTCCTGGTTTTTTTCTTAGAAACGAACCAATAATATACCATCTTCCGGTGAAAAAAGCAATGATAAACAGGCGTTTTTTCCGAAAATCGGTCGCCGTTGATCCCTTTTTTCGGCATTTTTCGCTTTTTTCGCTTGACTTTCCGGCAAAAAGGTCTATATTAAATGCGTACTTGATTTTTGTGCGCCCTTAGCTCAGCCGGCTAGAGCAAATGACTCTTAATCATTGGGTCCGGGGTTCGAATCCCCGAGGGCGTACCATTTTTTTTGCCTTTTTTCCGGATGAGCGACCAGTTTTTGAGCTTGGAAACGGATCCGGAAGCCAATCTGCGAGGTGACGCGGTGAACATTCTGGAAGCATCATGCATGGGCGTGGGCCTCGCGATGGATGCGCTCGCCGTCTCCCTCGCGCTCGGCGCCGTCGGCTGGTCCTGCCCGAAATCGCAGTCTGTACAGAACCCAGCCCCGGACACCCACGAAAAGCGCCCATGGTACCGCCGTCTGCCGTTCCTCAGCCCGACGCCCGCCGCTCCGGTCTGCGCCGTCTGCCACGCGCGCGGCTCGTACGAATGCGGATGCAAACGGAATCCGGGCGTCGAGACGCTGACCTGGGACAAGATCGTGCTGGTCGCGGCGTCGTTCGGCGTATTTCAGGCGCTGATGCCGACGATCGGCTGGTTCGGGAGCGGGCTCTTCGGCGGACTCGTGCAGAAGCTCGGACGGATCGCCGCCGGTCTTCTGCTGGCGTTCGTGGCGGCGCAGATGCTTCGCGATGGCTTCTCGAAGGAGGAGGACCCGGCGAAAAAGGTCGGCGTGTGTTCATTCCGCCGCCTCATCGTGCTGTCGTTTGCCACGAGCATCGACGCGCTGCTGGTCGGCGTTTCCTACACCTGCCTCGGACGCACGGACATCACCGGCGATGTGCTGGTGATCGGCGCGGTCACGGCGCTCATCTCGGCGGCGGGCTGCGTCTCCGGGCGCGTGTTCGGCGACCGCTTCGGCGGCCGGAGTTCGATCCTGGGCGGCATCGTGCTGCTCGGCATCGCGGTGAAAATCATGTTTTTCGGGTGATCCCCGGGAGGAGTTTCAGATATGACGGAGAAAAAGAAAAGCGTATTCGGACCGATCATTTCCCGCAGGCTCGGCGTCTCGCTCGGCGTCGACCTCCTGCCGTTCAAGACCTGCTCGCTGGACTGCGTCTACTGCGAATGCGGCGCGACCACGAACCTGACCATGGAACGCGGCGATTTCTACCCCGTCGAACGCACCCTCGCCGAGCTCGACGCTTTTTTCGAAAAGCACGAGAAGATCGACTATGTGACGTTCTCCGGCGTCGGCGAGCCCACGCTCCACACCGGCATCGGGCGGATCATCCGCGCCGTGAAATCGAAGCGCCCGGAGGTCAAAATCTGCCTCATCACGAACGCCACGCTGCTCGGCGATCCGGGCCTGCAGAAGGAACTCGAGGGGATCGACCTCATCATGCCCTCGCTGGATGCCTCGAACGAGGAGGAATTCGTGCGCGTGAACCGCCCGGCCCCCGGCGTGACGTTCGACGGCCTCATGGCGGCGCTGAAGTCGTTCCGTGCCGCCAACAAGGTGGAAATGTGGCTGGAGGTCTTCATCGTGCCCGGCGTCAACGACTCCCCCGCCTCGCTCGACCGTTTCGTGCAGTGCCTGCGCGAGATCGCGCCCGACCAGGTGCAGGTCAATTCGCTCGACCGCCCCGGCACCGAGGACTGGATCGAGATCCCGTCGAGGGAACGCCTGGAAGAGATCAAGGCGGTCTTCGAGGCGTGCGGATGCCCGGTCACGGTCATTTCCCGCAAGCAGCCGGCTCCGGCGGTCCAGCCGCGCGGCGCGAATTGAATGAAATCCCGCTGAACGAATCAACTCAGCGCGCGGATCACTCGTCTTCCCTGTAGAGGATGTGGCCTTCCATCATGTAGCGCGGCTTGATGGCGAACTCCGGCGACAGGAAATTCTCGCTCGCGGGATAGCTCTGCGAGGAGACGCCGAAAACGGACAGGATGCCCTCCGCGGCGCGGTCCAGCTGAATCGGCTTGTCCACGGCGGCCTCGGCGGCGGCGATGCGTTCCGGGTATGCCTCGCGGAATTCGGGCGAGAACCAGAACAGGAACGGCACCTCGTAGGAGTCGCGTTTCTCCGCGTCGCGGTAGTTCTGCAGGAAACTCGTCTCGACGTTCTCGCCGTGGTCGGAGAAATAGAACAGCATGTTTTTGCCGCCCGCGGTCTTCAGCTCCTCAATGATGGCGCCGAGCACATGGTCCGTGTAGCGGATGGAGTTGTCGTACGCGTTGATGTTCTCCTGGAACAGCGGATTGATCTCCTGCCCGGAGACCTCCGGCTTCTGCTCCGCGAAATAGTCGAACTCCTCCGGATAGCGGTTCCGGTAGGTGATATGGCTGCCCATGATGTGGAGGATGATCAGCGTGGGGTCCCTGCGGTTCGCGAGGGCTTCGCGGACGTCGTCGACCAGGCAGCCGTCGAACTCGTTTTCGTGGTACTTCGGATGCCACGGCGTGAAGAGCGCGGAAACGGAGTTCTCGCCGAAATTCTCCTGCGTGGAGTAGGCGTCGATGTGATAGCCCGCGCGGTCCAGCACGGACATGATCGTGGCGCGCGGATGCAGCTGGTCGTGGAGCGTCTTGAACGTCAGCATGTAGTACAGCGAGTAGTTCGTGACCGGCATCGCGGAGATCACGTTCCGGAACACGACGAGCTCGTTTTTATTCTTCTCCAGCTCGGGCGTCGTGTCGCGGCTGTACCCGTACAGCGAGAGGTGTCCGCGGACGGCGCTTTCACCGATCACGACCACCGCTACGTCCGCCGGTCCCTCGCAGACCAGGTCCTGCGGGATCTGGGGATACTCGATGCATTCGTGCAGGATATCCATCTTCCTGCCGGAATCCGCCACCTCGTTGGGCAGGAGCGCGAACCACGCGGCGGAACCGCGCAGCACGGGATCGGGGCTGATCCACGAGTAATAGACATAGATCCACGCGAGCGGCAGGACACAGAGCCCGGCGGTCACGGATGACAGTCTCCGGTTCAGGAGCGGCTTCACGCCGGACCCGAAAAACCAGACGATCGAAAGCCCCGCCGCAGTCGCAAGCACGTAATACACCATGGAGAGAGAAATGATCTCCCGGAGCATGAACTCGCGGGATTCGCGCCAGGAGGTCGTGGACAGCAGGTTCAGCGTGCCGGCGTGCAGCGGCATGTGAAACCTCAGGACCACATAGCCGCAGACAAAGAAACTGAGCGCCGCGAGGAACATCAGGACGACCGCGTACACCCGGAACCAACGTCCGCGCAGTAGAAAGAGCGGCGTAAACGGGAAGAGATACCCCGCCAGCGCGGAAAGAACGGAGGTCCATTCCAGGGGCACCTGGTCGCGGTGCACGAAAATGCGCGGCAGATAATCCGGCCCCGCGATCAGGGCGAGGTACACGATCAGGAATATCCAGATGCTGCCGAGCAGGGCTTTCGCGTGTTGTTTGAGGCTGTTTTCCATTGGGGGCGGCGGATGCCGGGTTGATGTCGGTCTGTTTGTCGGACGGGGGCGGAAACGCATGTTTTTTATTCGAAACCATGCGGTCTTTTGCGTAAAAATCCCGGTTAAACTATTAATATAGCACAGAAAACGAAAAAAATCAACTGTTGTTCCCCGCGGTCCGCTGTCCATGGCGATGCCGGTGAAATCCTCGATGTCCGGATGAACGGTGCGAAGCAGTTGCAGGCGTTATCTGCCGGATCTGCCGGACATGAGCCTTCGGATCAGTCGTTTTTTTTAAGAAAACAAATATTTCCCGCTTGCATTCCTTTCTTCCTGACGCTATATTTATATACGTACGCATTTTTCTATCTCCGAAAGGACTTCACAAATGAAACATACGCTTCTTGCTGTATTTGCCGCATTTGTCCTTGTATTTGCCTCCGGCTGTTCCTTCCTGGCCCGCGGTGAACAGATCGTTTCCGTCACGGTCACTCCCAGCGACGCTTCCGTCATTGCGAACGGCGTGGCGTATCACACGCTTTCCCCGATGTTCATTGAAGTGCCGACCCGGGATGCGCTCCTCATCCAGGCGTACAAGCCCGGCTACCGCACCGCCTACTATGCCGCCGACAGCGAACTCAGCTCCACCGGCAGGCTCGATGCGCTCGGCAGCATTCTCATCCTGCCCGCCGCGGGACTTCTTACCAACGGCGCATGGCGGTTCACCGAAAGCAATATCGTGATCCATCTCCAGCCGCTTCCGGATCCAGAGGAGTCCGCCATCGAACAGGAAGCCACCCAGCGCAAACGCCAGGAAACCGCCCGTGAGCTGAACGACCAGGTGATCAACCAGAATGCGGTTCCCGCCACGGATGCCAATTCCAAGACCTCCGATATCCGCATCGTGGACAAAAACGGCACAACGGTGGTCAGCCAGGAGCCGCTTGACAAGAGCGCTCCCGCGGATCCGGACGAGATCTCGATCGAGTCGAAAGACTGATTGCGCTCCTTCCCGACGAACAGACAGAACTTTGTTCCCTTCCGCCGGAGGCTTTGCGGAGCTTCCGGCGTTTTCTTATCCGGCTTTCACGCCGCAAATCCGCCCGAATCCGCCGCAAAGCAATCTCCCTGAATGCAACGGAGGCGCATGATGCTCACCATACAGGAAATCCGATCTCTCGCAGCAAAAAAAATACTCGTCCTGGACGGCGCCATGGGCACGATGCTTCAGGCGGGGCATCCGACCGCCGCCGATTTCAACGGCGGCGAGTTCGCGTCCCATCCGGTCCCGCTGACCGGTGACAACGACGTGCTGAACATCACGCGTCCCGACCTGGTGAAATCCGTGCACCGCGCCTATCTTGAGGCGGGGGCGGACATCATCGAGACCAACACGTTCAACTCGAATTATTTCTCCCAGCTCGACTACGGGTTGCAGGACCGCGTGTACGACCTGGCGTTCGCCGGGACGCGCAACGCCCGCGAGGTCGCCGACGAGTTTACCGCCCGCGATCCTTCCAAACCGCGCCTCGTCGCCGGGAGCGTCGGCCCCACCGGACGCACCGCCGGCATGTCGTCCGACGTGGAGGACCCCGCCGCCCGCGACGTCACGTTCGACGAGCTCGCCGCGACCTACCGAACGTGCATGGAGGCGATGCTCGACGCCGGCGCGGACATCATCCTGATCGAAACCGTATTCGACACGCTGAACTGCAAGGCGGCGCTCTTCGCCGCCGAGGAGGCGATGGCGTCCCGCGGACGCGACGTCCCTGTCATGGTCTCCGCCACGCTCAGCGACGCCAGCGGACGCCTGCTCTCCGGGCAGTGCGCCGAAGCCTTTCTGATCTCCGTTTCCCACGCCCGGAACCTCTTCTCCGTCGGGTTCAACTGCGCGCTCGGCGCGGAGGAGCTCCGTCCGCATATCGCGGAAATGGCGGCGAAGTCGCCGTTCCTCGTCAGTGCGCACCCCAACGCCGGACTGCCCGACGTCGAGGGTAAATACACGCAGACGCCCGAACAGATGGCGGCGGTGATCCGTTCGCTCGCCGACGCCGGACAGCTCAATATTGCGGGCGGATGCTGCGGTACGACGCCCGCCCACATCGCGGCGATCACGAAGGCGCTCGACGGCGTGAAGCCCCGCGTCCCCCAGCCTCAGCCGCGTCTCCTGCGCCTCTCCGGCCTCAACGCCTTCACCGCCTCCCGCGACAAGAATTTCATCAACATCGGCGAACGCACCAACGTGGCGGGGTCCCGCAAGTTCCTGAACATCGTGAAGGCGGACGACATGCCCGGCGCCATGGCGATCGCGCGCCACCAGATCGAAAACGGCGCCGCCATCATCGACATTAACATGGACGACGCCCTGCTCGACGCGCCCGCCGCCATGAAGCGGTTCCTGCTGTACGCCGCGGGCGAGCCCGACATCGCCGCCGTGCCGTTCATGATCGACTCCTCGAACTGGGACGTCGTCCGCACCGCGCTCCGCTGCGTGCAGGGACGCGCCATCGTGAACTCGATCTCCCTCAAGGAAGGCGAAGAGCCGTTCCTGGCGAAGGCACGCGAGATACGCCGCCTCGGCGCGGCCGTCCTCGTGATGGCGTTCGACGAGAAGGGCCAGGCGGACCGCTACGAACGCCGCATCGAAACGCTGTCGCGCTCCGTGAAGCTCCTGACCGAACAGGCGGGGTTCGCCGAGGAGGACATCGTGCTGGACCCGAACGTGTTCGCCGTGGCGACCGGCATTGCCGGGCACGACGACTACGCCGCCGACTTCATCCGGTCCGTCGCCGAGCTGCACCGGCGCTTCCCGCTCTGCGGCATCAGCGGCGGCATCAGCAACGTCTCGTTCTCGTTCCGCGGCAACGACCTCATCCGCGGCGCGATCCATACCGTCTTTCTGAAGCACGCCATCGACGCCGGCCTGACCATGGGCATCGTGAACGCCGCCCAGCTCGGCAACTACGACATGCTCCCCGCCGACCTCCGCGACGCCGTCGAGGCGGTCGTGCTCAACACCTCGCCCGGCGCGGGGGAACGCCTCCTCGAACTCGCCGCGTCCATGAAAAACGTAGGTGCGACCTCGAAAAATGACGCGGAAACCGCCCCGGAATGGCGTTCGCTTCCGCTCGCGGAACGCATCGCCGCCTCCCTCGTGCGCGGAGACGATTCCTTCGTCGACGCCGACATGGCGGAAGCGCTCGCGGCGTACCCGGAGCCGATGGCGATCGTCGAGGGGCCGCTCATGGACGGCATGCGGAAGACCGGCGAGCTCTTCGGCGCGGGCAAGATGTTCCTGCCGCAGGTCGTGAAGACCGCCCGCGTGATGAAGCGCGCCGTCGCCGTGCTGATGCCCGTGATCGAAGCCTCGAAATCCGCCTCCTCCGGCGCGAAATGCCCGGTCGGCGTGTTCGCCACGGTGAAGGGCGATGTCCATGACATCGGCAAGAACATCGTGTCGGTCGTGCTCCAGTGCAACAACTGCGCGATCCACGACCTCGGCGTGATGATCCCCGCCAACGAGATCGCCGACGCCGCCGAGCGCGAACACGCCGATTTCGTCGGCCTCAGCGGCCTCATCACGCCCTCGCTCGACGAGATGGCGCGCACGGTCGCCGAGTTCGAACGGCGCGGCATGAAGATCCCGATCCTTGTCGGCGGCGCCGCCACCTCGGCGCTGCACACCGCGCTGAAACTTCAGCCGCTCTACTCCGGCGCGGTCATCCACACCACGGACGCCTCGGATTCCGCGGTCGTGGTGAACACGCTCATGAACCCGGACAAACGCGGCGCTTACCTCGAATCGTTGCGCGGTTTCTACGACGAACTGACCGGGAAGGCCGCGAAGCGCGCCGTCCCCGAGCTCATCCCCTACGCCGAAGCCTGCGCGAAAGCCTCCCGCGAAAAACCGTTCTGCCCCGTCCCGCGGTATAAACTGGAAAAGGATCCCGATGCTCCCGAGGTCGAGAGCGGGCACTGGTTTGAAGCATCCGAACTTGCTGGCAGGCTTGACTGGGACGCGTTCGCCCGAGCCTGGAAAACCCCGTCCGAGGCCGCCGGAAACCTCATCGCGGACGCGAAAAAACGCCTCGCCGAGGCAAAGTTCTCCATCGAGTCCCGGGAGGGCATTTTTCCTGTGGAACGCCTCGAAGGCGACTCGTTCAAAGTATTCACCAGCCATCACCGGACGCTGCGCGAAGACGGCGTCGGCGACTCCGCGGTCATCACGTTCCCGCGCGCCCAGACCGGCGACTGCCGTTCCCTCGCGGACTTCATCGGCGACTGGCTCGGCATGTTTGTGCTGTCCGTGAAAGTCCCGGAGACGCCCGGCGACGACTACGTTTCCCTGCTCGACCGCACGCTCGCGAATTTCCTGGCGGACGCCGCCGCGTCGAAGCTTTTCGAATGGATTTCCACTTGCGACTGGGGCTGGCGGAAGGAATCCGATCCGCCGTCCGGCATCGCGCCCGCGCCCGGCTATCCGGTCCTGCCCGACCACAGCCTCAAACGCGAGATATTCCATCTGCTCGGCCTGTTCGACATTCAGGACGAGTTCGTGGAGCTCACCTCGAATTTCATGATGTCGCCGCCCTCCTCGGTCTGCGCCTTCGTGATTCCCGATCCGAGGGCGGATTACCGTGCGCTCGGCCCGATCGGGGACGACCAGATCGCCGCGCTCGCCGCCGCCCGCGGATTCTCCGTCGAGCGCATGAAAGTCCTGCTGTCGCAGTCGCAAATCCCGGCGAAATGACTTGAAAAATCCGAAAAAGACGGCATATTAATAAGCTGAAAGAAACGCGAACCCAAATCAATCCAGCGGAACCACCCCATGTCACAGACACTTCAAAATGCCCTGCATGACCGCATCGTGATCTTCGACGGCGCGATGGGCACCGAAATATACAGGCGGAATTTCTTCGTCAACATCTCGTTCGAAAACCTCTGCCTCGCCCGGCCCGACGTGATCCGCGCCATCCACACGGCGTACCTCGACGCCGGAGCGGAAGTCCTCACGACCAATTCCTACGGCGCGAACCGCGCCAAGCTCATGAAATTCGGCCTCGCCGAGCAGACCGCCGCGATCAACGAGGCTGCCGTCAAGCTCGCGCGCGAGGTGGCGGGCGACAACGCCATGGTCGCCGCGTCCGTCGGCCCCGTCGGCGAGCTCCCGGCGTTCCTCGATCCGCTCACGATCCTCTCCGAACAGGTCTCCGTGCTCGCGAAAGCCGCGCCCGACTTCCTGATGTTCGAAACGCTCGCCAGCCTCGCCGACCTCGACCTCGCACTGAAGGCGGCGGCATCTTCCGCGGACGGCGTGCCGTTCGTGCTCAGCTTCGCGCTGGACGAAAAGGCACAGACCGCCAAGGGCGAACCCGTTTCCGCCATCCTGGAACGCATCAATGCGGCTCCGGTCCAGCCGGTCGCGTTCGGGCTCAACTGCTGCAGCGGACCCGGCGCGATGCTCCGTGCGCTCGAAACCGTCCTGCCGTTGATCGACAGGAAGTTCCCCGTGATCGCCCAGCCCAACGCGGGCAGTCCGCGCAGCGTGGACAACCGCATGCTCTACATGTGCAGCCCGGAGTATTTCACCACCTACGCCATGCGCTACGCCCAGCTCGGCGTGCGCGGCATCGGCGGCTGCTGCGGCACCTCGCCCGAGCACATCGCCGACATGGCGCGCAGCGTGAGCCCGCTGGCGAAGCACGCCCACGCGGTCGAGATCGCGCCCGCCGCGCCGTCCGTCCCGCTCCTGGACCCCGTTCCCGCCGCCGAAAAAAGCTCCTTCGCCGCGAAGCTCGCCTCCGGCAAGTGGGTGAACGCGGTCGAGATCGTGCCGCCGCAGGGCTATCTGCTCGACACCACCATCGCAAAGGCGAAAGTCTGCGCCGAGGCGGGATTCGACGTCATCAACATCCCGGACGGCCCGCGCGCCAGCTCCCGCGTCTCCACCATCGTGACCGCGATCAAGATCCAGCAGGAAGTCGGCATCGAGACCGTCCTGCACTGCTGCTGCCGCGACAAGAACGTGATCGGCATCCAGGCGGACCTGCTCGGCTGCGCCGCCATGGGCATCCATAACATCCTGTTCATCACCGGCGACCCGCCGAAGCTCGGCGACTACCCGTTCGCGTCCGGCGTGTTCGACCTCGACTCCATCGCCGCCGTGAAGGTGCAGGCCGCGCTGAACCGGGGCGTCGATTTCGGCGGCAAGTCCATCGGCAAGCAGACCGCCGCGTTCTGCCTCGTCGGCGCGGACCCGAACGCCATTGACATGGAGCGCGAACTCCGCCGCATCCGCGAGAAGATCGACGCCGGAGCCGAGGCGGTCGTGACCCAGCCGGTCTTCGATACCGTCCCGCTCCTGCGCTTCATCGAAGCCGTCCCCGAGCTCGCCGACGGCTCCGTCCCGGTGATCGCCGGCATCTGGCCGCTCGCCAGCCTCCGCAATGCCGAGTTCATGAAGAACGAGGTGCCGGGCGTGGTCGTCCCCGACTCCGTGATGCAGCGCATGGCTCGCCCGGAAACGCGCGAGGAACAGCGCCTCGAGGGCATCGCCATCGCACGCGAGGCCGTCGACGCCATCCGGTCCGCCGTCCGCGGCATCCACGTGAGCGCGCCGTTCGGCAACGTCCAGACGGCGATCGCCGTGATGAAGCCGTGATTTGAACTGAGATAACGCGGAGGGTCAGCCATGCGCCGTCTGTTCAGCCTGCTCCTGCTTGTCTGCATCCTGTGTCTCGCCACGTGTTCGGACGAACGCAAATCCGCGTCGGGCGGCGTGGTCTCGCTCTCGCCCGCGCTGACCGAACTGGTCTGCCATCTGGGGCAGGAACGGAAGCTGGTCGCCCGGAGCACGGCGTGCGATTGGCCGGAAAGCGTGAAGTCGCTTCCGGCGGCGGGCAATTTCGCCGAGCCCGAACTGGAGCGCATCCTCGCCATGAAGCCCGCGCTGGTCGTCTCCAACGAGTTCGTGAACCCGAAGGACGCCGACGCGCTGCGCCAGGCCGGGATCGCCGTCGAACTGCATCCGTGCGACGGGTTCGACGATTACCGCGCATGGGTCGCCCTCATGGGCAAGCTGCTGGACTGCCCGCGCGAGGCGGAATCCGAGCTGAAACGCACCGACGGCCGCATTGCGGAATTCGAGGCGGAACTCGAAGCATCCGAAAAGAAGCCGCTCCGCGCGCTCTATGTGATCTGGGACAGTCCGCTCCTCACCGCAGGCGCGGATTCCCTCCCGGACGCCGTCGGGCGTCTCGCCGGGCTGGAAAACATCGTGAAAACGGAAAAGGGCTATCCGTCTATCTCGCTCGAATTCGTGCTGAAGGAGGACCCGGACGTGATCGTCTGGTTCGCGCACGGCAAGGACTGGAGATCGAATCCGTCGTGGAGCGGTATCCGCGCGATCCGCGAGGGACGCGTGCTGATCCCGCGCGACGACTCCGCGCTGCTCCGTCCGGGGCCGCGCATCTTCGACGGCATCGCGGACCTGAAAACCGATCTCGAAACGATGTTCGCGGACAAAAAATCCGCCGGGGCCGCACAGCCATGAAGACCGCGCGCATCATCCTGATCTACCTCGCCGCCGCGCTTGCCGCCGCCGTCTGCGGCGTGCTGTTCGGCGCCGCCCATATCCCGCTGTCCGAGTTCATTCAGGACGGCGCGCTGAACCCCATCGTGGAACTCCGCATCGTCCGGACCGCCGCGGCTGCCGTGGTCGGCGCGTCGCTTGCCGTCTCCGGCTTGGTCTTTCAGGCGGTGCTCCGCAATTCGCTCGCGGAACCCTACCTGCTGGGCGTTTCCGGGGGCGCGGGCCTCGGTGCGGCGGGCGCGATCCTGCTCGGATTCAGCGCGTGGGGGTTCATGTCCGTGCCGCTCTTCGCCCTGCTGGGCGCTGTGACGGCGAATCTGCTGGTCTTCGCGGCGGTCCGCAGGCGCACGGCGGAGGAACTTCTGCTCGGCGGCGTGATGATCGGCACGCTCGCATCCAGCCTGCTCATGGTGCTCATCACGTTTTCGCATTCGCGCGACATGGCGGGCGTGGTGTGGTGGATGCTCGGGAGCGTGCAGAACGTCGATCCCGCGCGCCAGCTCGCGCCCGCCGCCGTCCTGCTCGCCGCCGCCACGATCTTTCTGCTCTTCCGTGCGGGCGACGTCGACCTGCTTACGTTTGGCCCGGAATACGCCTGGAACCACGGCGTGAACGCCCGGGTGATGACGGTCGTCCTGCTCGCGCTCGCCTCGCTTCTGGCGGCGGTCACAGTGTCCATGGCGGGGATCATCGGGTTCTGCGGGCTCGTGGTGCCGCATATCGTGCGCCGTCTGCACGGCGGGGCCCACCGGAAGATCCTGATCCCCGCCGCGCTCGCCGGAGCGGTCTTCCTGATGCTCGCGGACATCCTCGGGCGCGTGGTCTCGCCGGTCCGCGAGCTCCCGGTCGGCATGGTCACGGCGGCGGTCGGCTGTCCGGTCTTCCTTTGGCTTTTGAACAGGAGCCGCGCAGGATCATGAAGCTGACCGCGAAACAACTCGTCTACACGCATCCCGGGGCGCGCGAACCGCTCCTGAACGGCGTTTCCCTCGAAATCGCGCCGGGGCGCATCGCCGCGCTGCTCGGACGCAACGGCTCCGGCAAATCGACGCTCGTGCGGCTTCTCTCCGGCTACCTGGCCCCGGATTCCGGCAGCGTCACGCTCGACGGACGCCCGGTCGCCGAATGGTCCCCCGCGGAACGCGTCCGCCGTCTGGCGGTCGTCCAGCAGCACGTCGCCGTCCCGCTCACCGACTACACCGTCCGGGAGACCGTCGCGATGGGGCTGACCGGCGTGTCGCGTCTCTCCGGCGCGCTCTCGCCGGAACAGTCCGCCCGCCTCGAACGCACGCTCGAACTGCTTGACCTGACCGAATTGAGCGGACGCCTGTGCGGCACGCTTTCGGGCGGGGAACGCCAGCGCGTTTTCACGGCGGCGGCGCTGGTGCGGTCACCGGGCCTGCTTCTGCTCGACGAGCCGACGTCCGCCGCCGATCCCGCCGTCACGCGGAAGATCGTGTCCCTGCTCCGCCGCCTCGCGCCCGAGGTCGGCATCCTGGTCGTCACGCACGACCTCCAGCTCGCGCTGGACTGCGCCGGGTACGTGATGCTCCTGCACGAGGGCCGCATCGCCGCCGCGGGCGATCCCCCGGACGTCCTCACGCCCGAGACTCTCCGGCCCGTCTACGGCTGCCCGTTCCGCCGCTTTGATTGCGGCGGCCGCCCGGTGATTCTGCCGGAATAATCCCCGGAAAACGCGCGAATCCGATTGAAGAAAAGCAATTTTTGTGCTATATTAAATAGATTTATCCATTTTGAAAGGAACAGCTATGGAACAGAACGCTTTCGATGTGCTGCGGGAACGCGGCTTCATTTACCAGTGCACCGCCGAAGACGAGGTGCGCGAACTTCTCGGCAAGGAAAAAGTGCGTTTCTACGTCGGATTCGACCCGACCGGCAGCAGCCTCCATGTGGGACATCTGCTCCCCGTTATGGCGATGCGCATCATGCAGAAATGCGGCCACACCCCGATCGTGCTTGTCGGCGGCGCGACCGCTCTCGTGGGCGACCCGTCCGGCAAGTCCACGGCGCGTCCGATCCTGTCGAAGGAGGAAGTGGCGCACAACGTGGAGTGCCTGAAGTCCCAGCTCCAGCGGTTCATCTCCGTGGACAACGCGATCTTTACGAATAACGCCGAGTGGTTCGCGGGCATGCTGTACCTCGACTTCCTGCGCGACATCGGCTCCAAATTCAGCGTGAACCGCATGCTCCAGGCGGAATCCGTGCAGATGCGCCTCAATTCCGAGGTCGGCGTCTCGTTCCTCGAGTTCAACTACATGATCCTGCAGGGCTACGACTTCCTGCACCTCTACCGCACCCACGGCTGCCGCCTCCAGCTCGGCGGACAGGACCAGTGGGGCAACATCACGTGCGGCACCGAACTGGTCCGCCGCCTCGAACAGAACTCCGTTTACGGCCTCACGATGCCGCTGCTCATGGACAAGGACGGCAACAAGTTCGGCAAGTCCAACGGGCAGGCGGTCTGGCTCGACGCAAACCGCTACAGCACGTTTGACTACTATCAGTTCTGGCGCAACACCGACGACTCGCAGGTCGAAAAGCTCATGCTCGGGTTCACCGCGCTCCCGGTCGACGAGATCAAACGCCTCTGCGCCCCCGGCGGCAACATCAACCGCGCCAAGGAGATCCTCGCCTACGAGGCGACCGCGCTCGCGCACGGCAAGGCCGAGGCGGAAAAGGTCTTCTGCGCCGCAGGCACCAAGTTCGGATTCGCCGACGAGGCGGGCGCGATCCCGACCTCCAGCGAGATCGCGAAGATCGACCTCGCCGCCGTCCGCCGCGTTGCCGCCGCCGACCTCCCGACGTTCAACCTCGAACTCCCCGCCGAGGGCATCAACATCATCACGCTCCTCGTGCAGGCGGGCCTCTGCAAGTCCAACAGCGACGCGCGCCGTCTGATCCAGGGCGGCGGAGCCTACTGCGGCGACGA
Source organism: Lentisphaeria bacterium (assembly GCA_017455665.1). GTDB lineage: Bacteria > Verrucomicrobiota > Lentisphaeria > Victivallales > UBA1829 > UBA1732. Next base: position 12,985 of record JAFSZN010000042.1, on the reverse strand, counting down.
ACGCGTCGCCACGATCGACCGCATGGTCACGGCCGCCGATTTCACCGACGGCGCCCTGATCCTGAAGGCGGGCAAGAAAAATCTCAAACGGGTGGTCATCGGGTAATCCCCGGAAACGCATCCGCTTTCGAAGGAAAGGACCGCTTCATGGCAGAGTTCGGACATCCGGCGACGGACGTGCGGAACGCCGTGCGCGGTCCTCTCTTTTTGTCCGCGTTTGAACTCATTTTCGCTCAACCGGAGGATGCGGCATGAAGGACAGCGGCTGTCTCCTGCGGTTCGACGAAGGCACGGTCGTGCTGGAGGGCTCCCCCGAAGCGGCGGCGCTCGTCATCGACCTCATGACCGACGATCCGCGCATCGGCGCATGGCGCGCCGAGGCATGCCGTTACGAGGCGATCATGCGGCGACTGTACGCGGGCGGGATCCGGCCCGACGACCGCGCCCGCGACTACACCGTATTCGGCGCGCCGCTTCTCACGAAGTTCAAGCCGATGCCCCACCAGAGCGCCGCGCTGTCCGCCTGGCTCGCCGCCAAATGCCGCGGCATCGTCGCCATGCCGACGGGCTCCGGCAAGACCTTCCTCGCGTTCCTGGCGATCGCCGCCGTCCGGCGGTCCACGCTGGTCGTGGTCCCGACGATCGACCTGCTGCACCAGTGGGCGTCCCAGCTCGAACGCGCCTTCGAGGTGCCGGTCGGCATGCTCGGCGGCGGCAGCAGCGACGTCCGGCAGATCACGGTCAGCACGTACGATTCCGCCGTGCTCCGCATGCCGCAGATCGGCAATAAATTCGGGCTGGCGATCTACGACGAATGCCACCATCTGCCCGGCGAAGTGAACCGGCTCTCCGCCTCGCTCTGCCTCGCGCCGTACCGCCTCGGGCTCTCCGCCACGCCGGACACCGGCGACACGTTCCCGGTCATGTGCGACCTGCTCGGGCAGCCGGTGTACCGGACCGAGATCAACGAACTCGAGGGCGGCGTGCTGTCGCCCTACCGGACCGTGCGGCTCCGCCTCGGGCTCACCCCGGAGGAGACCGCAGAATACAACGCCGCGCACACCAAATACGTCGCGTTCCTGCGCGCCAACAACATCCGGTTCCAGGACAATTCCGGCTGGAGCGACTTCATCGCGCTGTGCGCTCGGCGGCCCGGCGGACGCGAGGCGTACCAGGCGTATCTGCGCCAGCGCGCCATCGCCCGCTGCGGCTCGGCGAAGCTCCGCGAAGTCTGGCGCATCATCCGCGAAAACCCGTCCGCGCGCACGATCGTGTTCACGGCGGACAACGACACGGCGTACCGCATCGGCGAAACGCTCTGCCTGCCCGTGCTGACCCACAAGACGAAGGCGGCGGAACGCAAGGACTTCCTCGAACGGTTCCGGCAGGGCGAATACCCGGTGCTGGTCACGAGCAAGGTGCTGAACGAGGGCGTGGACGTCCCCGAGGCGAACATCGGCATCGTGGTCTCCGGCAGCGGCTGCACGCGCGAACACGTCCAGCGCCTCGGACGCATCCTGCGCCGCGCCGAGGGCAAGGAGGCCGTGCTCTACGAACTCGTGAGCGACGGCACCAGCGAGATGAGCGTGAGCGACCGCCGCCGCCAGAACAGCGCGTATTCCCGGAGGCGCTACTGATGCTCACGAAGGACCTCATCCGCGCCCGCCTCTCCGGCGATACCGTGAAACCGCAGTTCGTTCGCACGGACGACCCGGAGATCCTGCGTTACGCCGAGGCGCTGATCCTGCTCTACGGCGAAGGCGCCGGGGCGACCGCCGCCGAACTCGATGAATCCGCCGCCGCGCTCGCCGCCGCGTTCCGCGACAAGAAGCTCGCGGAGGGCCTGCACAAGACCGTCCGCGACCGCGCCGAATTCTCCCTGCCCGCCGACTGCGACTACCCCGCCGCCCGTGTCGAGCTTTTCCGGGGAACCGCCGCTTTGCTGCGTTCGGGCGGCGCGCCGGAATCGCTGGACGACGTGAAGGCCGCCGTGTTCGCCTCGGTCCCGTCCGCCGCCGAAACGTTCGCGCAGGGGATCTACTGCGACCTGCCGGAGTGCGAACGCCTCCTGCCGATGAAGAAGATGCTGGTGCGCGAGGTGCCGGAACGCTACAACGTCTCGCTGGTGCAGTCGCTGCTGCTCTTCGCCTCGAAGCTGACCGTGACGATCCCGGCGAAGTCGGAGCCCGCCTTCCTGCGCCGCCTTTTCCGCTACATGAAGTTCTTCCGCCTGCTCTTCACCGCCGAAATGACCGGGAAGGACGCGATCCGCCTCACGTTCGACGGGCCCGCGAGCGTGCTGGAACACAGCGCGAAATACGGACTCCAGATCGCGTCGTTCTTCCCCGCCGTCTGCCAGCTCCCCCAATGGAGCATTGCCGCCGAGGTCATCTGGAAGGAACACTATCGCAAGCTCAGGCTCGACGAATCCAGCGGCCTCGTGAGCCATTACGCAAACTTCGTCGCCTACCAGCCGGAGGAGATCCGCATGTTCGCCGACTATTTCCGCACCTCGCGGACAGGCTGGACGCTCGACGATATGCCCGGCTGGATCCCGCTCGGCGGACAGGCGCTGCTGTTCCCCGATTTCGTGTTCCGCGACGCATCCGGGCGCGAATACCCGATGGAGCTGTTCCACCTCTGGCACGCGCACCAGCTCGAACAGCGTCTGAACTGGTGCGAGGAGCACCCCGAGCGCAACCTTCTGCTCGGTGTGGACCGTTCCCTGCTGAAGAAAGACGGCGTGCTGAAGGAACGCCTTGAGGCGAGCGGATATTTTCAGTCGCATGGATTCCTGTTCCGGGACTTCCCCGGCGTGGAAAAAGTCGCGAAACTGCTGGATTCCCTCGCCTGACTTCGCCTCGATCCGCCTGTTTTTACGCAAAAAAAAGCGGGACCGTACGTTTTGCACGATCCCGCAGAGAGAACGTCTTTGTAACCTCAATTTTCTCGGATCACGGCGAGGATCTCGTCGCGCTTGGCTTCCATGGTCGCCTTGTCCTTTGCCTCGACGATGAGGCGGAGGAGCGGCTCGGTGTTGGAGGAACGGATGTTGAACCACCAGTCGGAATACTCCACGCTGATGCCGTCGAGTTCGAACATGCGGCCGTCGGCGTATTTGGTGCGGATCTTGTCGAGGATGGGCTTGACGTCGGCGACCTTGGAGTTGATCTCGCCGCTCTGGTAGTATTTCTTGAGGGGCTTCACGAGCTCGCTGACGCTCTTTTTCGACTTGCAGATCAGGTTCGCGAGCTTGATGATCGCGAGTCCCTGGGATTCCGCCACATAGTTTTCGCGGAAGTAATAGTGGCCGGAGAGTTCGCCCGCCATGACCGCGTTTTCCCTGCGCATCTGGTTCTTGATGAAGGCGTGCCCGACGCGGGACATGCTGGGCTTTCCGCCGTGGTCGCGGATGGCTTCGCGGACCGCCCAGCTGCTGCGGAGGTCGTACAGGATGGTGGCGCTGCCGCAGCCGGGCTCGCCGAGGATGTCCATGGCGATCAGGGCGGTGAAGAGGTCCATCGGGATGATCTCGCCCTTGTCGTCGATGAATCCGCAGCGGTCGGCGTCGCCGTCGAACGCCGCGCCGAAGTCCGCGCCGACCTCGACGACCTTCCTGCGGATGGCGTCGAGGGTGTTGGTCTGGAGCGGGTTGGCGAGGTGGTTCGGGAAGGTGCCGTCGAGCGTGTCATACAGCGGGACGACCTCGAAGAAGTCCTTGATGCCGGCGAATTCATAGAGGCCCATGGCGTTCGCGTAGTCGACCACGACTTTGAGCTTGCGGTCCATCTTCGCGTAGGAACGCAGGAACCGGGTGTATTCGGGGGCGATGTCGTACTGCGTGACCTTGCCGGGTTTCTCCGCGGCGGGGAAGCTGTTCGCCTCGACGAGCATCTGGATGTCCGCGATGCCGGTGTCGCCGCTGATCGGGACCGCCTGCGCCTTGCAGAGCTTGAAGCCGTTCCATTCGCCCGGATTGTGGGACGCCGTGATCATCACGCTGCCGTCCGCGCCGAGGAAGCCGTTTGCGTGGTAGGACATCGGAGTGGAGCAGAGGCCGATGTCGATCACGTCCGCGCCCTGCTTCGTGATGCCGCGGGTGAGTCCCTCGAACAGCGGGGTGGAGTGCGGACGCATGTCGCGTCCCACGACGATCTTCTTCGCGCCGGTGAAGACGACGAAAGCGCGCCCGATCTTTTCCGCGAGGTCCGCGTCGATTTGCTCCGGGTAAATGCCGCGGATGTCGTAGGCTTTGAAAATTCCAGACATGGTCAAACTCCTCAAAAGTGGTTGTAAATGCGTGTGTTCGGACGGCATGCCGCGCTCATTTTTCAGCGCGTGCCGCGCATCCGAACAATAAACATAACACGCGAAGGGCGGAAAGTCAATCCGAAAATTGAAAAAAGATGGATAAAACCGTTCTCGTATGAGGCGTTTTCAGTACCAGTGCAAAAGACCAGTTTCCGATGCTTCAGACAATTCCCGGGAAAATCGCGCCGCGGGGCCGACATTTTTCTGAATCCATCTTGATTTCAGCCGTTTTCCGGTGTATATTATATAGATTTACCGAAACGACTCAACCAACCATTCCTAACAACCCCAAAACCATAGGGAATCCAACTATGAAAGAACTCAATGCCGCTCCCAATGCGCCGAAGCTGGTCGCATGGGTGAAAGAATGGGCGACCCTCTGCGAACCCGACAACCTCTACTGGTGCGACGGTTCCCGCGAAGAGTACGACCGCCTCTGCAACGAAATGGTCGAATCCGGCCTCGCGATCCGCCTCAACCCGGTGAAGCGCCCGAACTGCCTCCTGTTCCGCTCCGATCCGTCTGACGTCGCGCGCGTCGAAGCCCGCACCTTCATCGCCTCGAAGACGAAAGAGGAAGCCGGCCCGACCAACAACTGGATCGACCCGGTCGAACTGAAGAAGACCCTCCGCGGCCTCTACAAGGGCTGCATGCACGGCCGCACCATGTACGTCATTCCGTTCTCCATGGGCCCCGTCGGCTCCCCGATCGCGAAGATCGGCGTCGAGATCACCGACTCCCCGTACGTCGTCGCGAACATGGAGATCATGACCCGCGTCGGCACGAAGGTCCTTGAAGTCCTCAACGACGGCGAGTTCGTCCCCTGCATCCACTCCGTCGGCAAGCCGCTCGAAGCCGTTGAAAGCGATCACGGCATCTGGCCGTGCGCCCCGCTCGACAAGAAGTACATCGCGCAGTTCCCCGAGACCCGCGAGATCTGGTCGTACGGCAGCGGTTACGGCGGAAACGCCCTGCTCGGCAAGAAGTGTCTCGCGCTCCGCATCGCGTCCGTCCAGGCGCGCGACGAAGGCTGGATGGCCGAGCACATGCTCATCCTGAAGCTCACGCGTGAATCCGACGGCAAAGTCAAATATATCACCGGCGCGTTCCCGTCCGCCTGCGGCAAGACCAACCTCGCCATGCTCATCCCGACCATCAAGGGCTGGAAGGTCGAGACCGTCGGCGACGATATCTCCTGGATGAAGTTCGGCGCGGACGGCCAGCTCTACGCCATCAATCCGGAAGCCGGTTTCTTCGGCGTCGCGCCCGGCACCAGCATGCAGTCCAACCCGAACGCCATGCTCTCCTGCGCCAAGGACACCATCTTCACGAACGTCGCCCTCACCGACGACGGCGACGTGTGGTGGGAAGGCATCGGCTACGATGCTCCCGCGCACCTCATCGACTGGAAGGGCAACGACTGGAAGCCCGGTCAGGTCGATGCCGACGGCAAGCCCGTCAAGGCCGCTCACCCGAACGCCCGCTTCACCGCCCGCGCCTGCAACTGCCCCGCCATCGCTTCCAACTGGGAAGATCCTGCCGGCGTTCCGATCGCCGCGTTCCTCTTCGGCGGCCGCCGTCCCAGCACGCTCCCGCTCGTCTACCAGTCCAAGAACTGGGAACACGGCGTGTTCATCGGCTCCACGGTCGGTTCCGAAGTGACCGCTGCCGCCCTCGACGTCAAGGCCGGCACCGTCCGCCGCGACCCGTTCGCCATGCTGCCGTTCTGCGGCTACAACATGGGCGACTACTTCAAACACTGGCTTGAGATCGGCAAGAAGGAAGGCGCCAAGCTTCCGAAGATCTTCTGCGTGAACTGGTTCCGCAAGACCGCCGACGGCAAGTGGCTCTGGCCCGGCTACGGCGACAACAGCCGCGTCCTCAAATGGATCTTCGAGCGCTGCGACGGCGAAGGCAAGGCCGACGAGACCCCGATCGGGTACGTCCCCGCCCTGGACGCCATCGACCGCGAAGGCACCAACGTGACCGAAGACGACATGAAGCAGCTCCTCGCCATCGACAAGGAAGGCTGGAAGAAGGAACTCGAGACCATCTCCGAGCACTATGCCAAGTTCGACCGTCTCCCGGCCGAGCTCGAGGCGCAGCGCAAGGCCCTCGAAGAACGCTTCAGCAAGTAAGTTGTTCGCTCACCACGAGTCCGCGGCGCCCCGAAACGCCGCGGGCTTTCCCGATGCATCCGCTTGCCTCAGGCAGGCGGATGTGTCTTCCGATGAACCGGCGATGTCCGCCCCCGCAGGCGGGATTTCCGGTTCATTTTTCTTTGAGTCTATGAACCCGGACTACTGAATTGACGCGAAAGGAACCGGAATCCATGTCAGAGACGAACGCCCCGAAACTCCGCAGCGAACTCGCCCCGGAAACCTGCTGGGATCTCACGCAAATCTACAAAACCGACGCGGACTGGGAGGAGGCGTTCCGCACGCTCGACGACCTGCTCGCCGCCCATCAGGCGTGCCGCGGCCATCTGGCGGACTCCGCCGAGGCGCTGAAACGCGGCCTGGAGACCGGAGACGCCCTCGGGCTCCGCCTCGAAACGCTCTATTCCTACGCGCATCTGAAGTCCGACGAGGACCTCGCCAACGGCAAGAACGCCGGCCGCCGCGACCGCATCGCCGCGCGTTACGCCGAGATCGAGGGCGAGACCTCCTGGTTTGACCCCGAACTCCTCGCCATGCCCGAGGCGCGCTTCAAGGAACTGATGGACGACCCCGCGCTGGCGTTCTACCGCCGCACGCTCGAAGACACCGCGCGCCAGCGTCCGCACACGCTCTCCGAGCCGGAGGAACGCATCCTCGGGCTCGCCTCCGACGTCTTCTCGACCGGCAACCACGCGTTCTGCAAGCTCAACGACGCCGACCTGCGCTTCCCCCACATCAAGGACGACAAGGGCAACGACGTCGAGCTCACGCACGGAAATTACATCAAATTCCTCGAAAACTCCGACCGCCGCGTCCGTAAGGACGCCTTCGACGCCTGCTACAAGACGTATTCGTCGTTCGCGAACACCATCGCCGCGCTGCTCGACGGCACGGTGAAGGCGGGCGTGCTCGAGGCGAAACTCCGCCATTTCCCGTCCGCGCGCGCCGCCTCGCTGTTCCCCGACCACGTGCCGGAATCCATGTACGACGGCCTGATCGACGCCGTCCGCGCGAAGCTCCCGCTCCTGCACCGTTATTTCGAGCTGCGCCGCCGCGTCCTGAAACTCGAAAAGCTCGAGCTCTTCGACCTCGTGACTCCGCTCGTCCGCCCGGCGAAGGTGCTGTACAGCTGGGAAGAGGGCTGCGACCTGGTGCGCCAGGCGGTGAAGCTCTACGGGACCGAATACTGCGAGGCGCTGGAACACGCCTTCAAGGACCGCTGGATCGACGTCTACGAATGCCGAGGCAAGACCTCCGGCGCGTATTCCGGCGGCTGCTACCGCAAGCCCCCGTATGTCCTGCTGAACTACACCGGCACGCTGGACAGCGTCTCCACGCTCGCCCACGAGCTCGGCCACTCCATGCACTCCTACCTCTCCGACCGCGCGCAGGAATACCACTACGCGGGCTACTGCCTCTTCGCCGCCGAGGTCGCGTCCACCACGAACGAACTCCTGCTGAACCATTACCTGCTGGAGCACGCGGAGGACGACAATCTCCGCGCCTATCTGCTGACGCACCTGCTCGACCTCATCCGCGGCACGGTGTTCCGCCAGACGCAGTTCGCCGAGTATGAACGCGACATCTACGCGATGAGCGAGGAGGGCGAACCGCTGACCGCCGAGGCGCTCAGCGACCATTACTACGAGCTGAACGGCGAATACTTCGGCAAGAACGTCGTGAACAACGAGCCGATCCGGTTCGAGTGGGCGCGCATTCCGCATTTCCACTACAATTTCTACGTCTACAAGTACGCCACCGGACTCTCTGCCGCCGCCAAGCTCTCCGCCGACATCATCGCCGGCAATCCGGCGTCCGCGCTCCGGTTCCTCAAGTCCGGCGACACGCGCGACGTGCTGGACCTGCTCCGCGACGCCGGGGCGGATTTTGCCACGCCGGAACCCGTCAACGCCGCGATGCGCCTCTTCGAGACCTCGCTGGACCGGCTGGAGACGATCCTCCTCAAGTAAGCTCGCGCTTCAGCTGAAAAAACGGGACCATCGGTTCGTCCGGTGGTCCCGATCCCATAAAAAAAGCCTGCCTTGTTCATTTGCGGCGGGAATGCTGCCGGAAGAACAGGGACAGCTCGTCTTTGAGCATTTTTCCGCTTGCGACCAAAAGTACAACGGCGGTCAGTTCATCGTCACTGGCATTGAAGTCATATCCGTTCATTTCCAAAAAGACGAGGGCGGACATTGTGCCGACCCGCTTGTTTCCGTCCAAAAACGGATGGTTTCCGACAATGTGGAAAAGGTATGCCGCAGCCATATCCGGGATTGTAGGATGCAGATAGTTCCCGTTGAAAGATGACGATGGCATCCCGATTGCCGAGTTCAGCAAATCCAGACTGCGTAATCCATCCGACCCGCCGAAACGTTCAATCTGATATTCATGGATTTCGATGATTTCGGCGAGCGTCAGGAAAATAGGTTCGCGCTTCAATGTGCGAGTTCCTCAAACGTTTTGGTGTAGCGCTTTCCGGTTTTTTCCAGAGCTTTTTGGAATCTTTTGTGGCGCACCCCGTCCCGGATAGGGGTGAGAATAAGAGAATTTCCGTCTGTTGCAACCTCGAATGCTGATTCAGGTGTGGCCCCAAGTAAGCTCAGAATGGGTTTCTCGATCACGAGGGCGGAACTGTTGCCATGTTTCACTAGCGACTTGATCATGGTGAAAAATCCTTTTTTGTATGGTTATACATTGTTTATATAAAGATACACCCGAAAACAAAAAAGTCAAGCGGAAACAAGGAAAACGGATCAAATGAAAAACAAATCGCCCTCAAACTGATGCGAGGAAAGAATCAGTCGAGGCGGATGAGGTTGTAGCCGCGCGTGCCGAGGCCGATCTTTTCGGCGTAAGCGAGCTGTTCCGCGCCCTTGAATTTTTTCCCCGCCTTCGCCGCGGCGTCCCAGCAGGCGGCGTCGATGGCGACCGGGTCGAGCGAGGCGAACACGCCGATGTCGTGGACGCAGGTCATCATGGGGCGCGGTTCGCAGTCGCAGCCGCGCGTGATGTTCACGGCGAACGTGATGTAGAGGTGATGCCTGCCGTGGTGGGAGGCGTAGGCGTATTCGACGAGTTTTTCGCGGAAGAGACGGCCGCCGAAGAGGGCGTGCTTCAGCCCGGCGAACGACAGGATGGAGACGGCGTGGTGCGGACAGATGGAGAAGCACGCGCCGCATCCGATGCATTTGTCATGGTCGATGAACGAGCGTTCGCTGATGGTGATCGCGCCCTCGTTGCAGCGCGTGAGGCACAGCTTGCAGCGCTTGCATTTCCAATTGCGGATGCGCGGCTTCACGTTCAGGTGCATCGCCATCTTCCCGCCCTTCGCGGCGAAGCCCATGGAAAGCTGCTTGATCGCGCCGCCGAATCCGGCGAGCCCGTGCCCCTTGAAATGCGACAGCACGACCACCCGGTCCGCCTCGGCAAGCGCCTTGGCGATGCTCGCGCTTTGGAAATGCTTGAGGTTGACGGGGACGGACACCGATTCCTCGCCGTGCGCGCCGTCGGCGATGACCGCCGGGATGCGCGTGAAGCCGTGCTTCTTCGCCAGCGCGAGGTGTTTTTCGCGGGAGAACCGTTCGCCGCCGTACAGCACGCTGGTCTCCACGAAATGGCATGCGCGGCCCTGCGCCTGAATGAAGTCGATGATGCCGTCGTACACCTCGGGTTTCAGGTAGGTGCGGTTGCCTTTCTCGCCGAAATGCACTTTCAGCGGCACGTCGGCGGGCAGGGGGGCGCCGGAGCGTTCCAGCAGAGTTTCGAGGAGACGGACGGCGGCCTGCGAGAGACCGGCTGTCCCTGAGGCGGGATCGAACGGGATAAAGAAAACGTCGGACATGGAGGATCGTTGCCGTAAAACGGGAAAAAGTTGTTGGGAAAGAATATTATACACTTAAATATACACGAAATGTCAAAAAAAACCAAAGATTATTGAAAGAAAAACGGAAAAAAGCTTGTATTTTTTAAAAAAGACGATAGATTATGGAAAGATATTTAGAAGACAACACACGCGTCGGACGTGTTTTTTCAAGCGGTTTCAGGGTCTTTGTGCCGTTGAAAATCATATCCGGTGCATTTCTCCACCCCCCACGGAAAACACGATTTTTGAGGACAGGCTGCACATGAGACATTGGCGAAACCTGCTGGCACGATTCCTGACCGTCTTTTTATTGTTCTTTTCTATCTTTGTTTTTTCCCAGGCGCCGGCGCCGACGCCGGACGGGCAGGAAAAACCGAGGCCGTTCCAGAACAACGTCAAGACGATCCTTCTTCTGACATCATATCCTGTCGCGGACATCGTGACGAGCAATTTCTTCGATTCGTTCCGCAAGGGCATCCGCGAGATGAATCTGCCGATCGACTGCCATGTGGTGGAGCTGAACGCCACCCACAAGGGCAACGAGGACCGGGTGGATTCCACGTTCGCCCGGTTGGAAAAGGCGCTCAACGAGGGGCTGTATTCCATCGTGGTGACCTTGAATCACGAGGCCGCGAATGTGATCATGCGGAATTACGACAAATTCCCGCGCACCGTGCCGGTCCTGTTCGCCGGACTGGGCCGCATGCCTGCCGACCTGAAGCGCCAATACCCGAACTCGACCGGCATCAGCATCGCCGACGACACGCTCGGCACAGTGGAGCTGGGATTGAAGCTTTTCCCGGAGGCGCAGAATCTGGCGCTCGTCACGGATGAAACGACGATTTCGGAAGAGACGCGAAACGAAATCCTGTCCAACTGCAAGCTGCATTTCCCCCAGCTGGACTACAAATGGATCAATTCCCTGGCGCCCAAACAGGACATTCAGAACAGTCTCGCCGGCCTGTCACCGGAGAGCCTGGTCCTCTTCTTCCCGATGCACGACTACTCGAACGGACACAACGAGACCGTGACGGCCTTCGTGCGCAACATCGGATTCGACGAGCGGTTCCCGTGCCTGGTTCTCGACGACACGCTTTTCGGCAACGGCGCCGTCGCCGGCTGCGTGATCGCGACGGACAAGCTCGGACGCGAGGCGGCGCGCATGACCGCCCAGATCCTGAATGCGAACAGCGCGCAGCGCATCCCGCTGAAGGACATCGCGCCTGTCAAAACGGCCGACTATACCAAATTCAACAGCTACAGGAATTTCTCCGGCAGGATCCCGCTCGGGACCACGGTGATCAACAAGCCCGACACGATGTGGTCGCGTCACTGGGAGACCTTCGTGATGGTCTTTCTGGTGATCCTGATCGTTGCCGTGCTCCAGATATTCTATCTGAACTGGATGCGCCGCCGTCTCCGCACAAGCCGCAACATGCTTTACTCGCTCCCCGGCCGCGTGCTGGTGCTGAACCGCGCGGAGACCATCCTCTTTGCCTCCTGGATCAAGGAAAACCACAGGGAAAAGGCCCCGAAGAAGCTGGAACAGCTGATCGGGATCGACTATCCGAAGCTGTCCCGTGCGATTCACGAGGTCTTCCAGTCCGGCAAACAGATCACGATCGAGTACAACTACGAGGACGTCCACCGCGCCATTTCGTTCGCCCTTCTGGAGCACGACATCTTCGGACAGGACGCGGTCATCTGCTTCTCGCTGGACAACACCGAGCTGCAGCAGGCGCGCCGCCAGGCGGAACGGTATTCCGCCCAGCTCAAGAAATCCACCCGGATGTGGGACATCCTCATCAACTTCCTGCCCATCCACATCTTCGCCAAGGACATCGACAACGACTTCCGATACGTCTTCAACAACCGCACCCGCTGCATGTTCTACGGCGTCGGCGAAAACGAGCTGAACGACAAGACCGACTTCGATTTCCTGCCGCGGGACGTCGCCGAGAGGCGCCGCAAGGAGGACGAGGAGTTCGTGAACAATTCCGAAGAGCAGATGGAAGCCAACGTGGACGTGAGGTCCTGGGACGGCAAGCTCCAGCACATCCGCACTCTTCAGCGCGTCTTCACCGACGAGGACGGCACGCGCCTTCTGCTCGGCACGTCCATCAACATCACCGAGCTGGAAGAGGCGCATCTCCAGCTGCAGCAGCTGAACTCGCAGCTGCAGGAACTCCTGCAGCAGCACTCCATCCTGCTCGACAACATGCCGTCCTTCGTGATGACGAAAGACGTCGACGACGGCTTCCGCATCATCACATGCAACGACGCCTGGCTCAAATTCCTCGGCCAGTCTGTTCAGTCCGTCGCCGGAAAGACCGATCACGAGGTCCTTTTCAGCGACGAGGACGCCGATGCCATCCGTGCGGAAGACCTGCACGCCGTCGAAGTCCTGGAGCGCCGTCCCGAGTATCACTCCACGGGGCGTCTCCGCGACCGCAACGGGCGCATCCGCATCGGCAATTTCTACCGCAAGCTCATCCGCACCTCGGACAACCGGAGGATCCTCTTCACGCTGTTCCACGACGTCACGGAGCTGGAAAACGCGAAGCGCGAGGCGGAGGAAAACGCCGACCGCTTCCTCCTCACGCTCCGGTCCATCGGCGACGGCATCATCACGACGGACGCAAACGGCGTC
>JAFSZN010000041.1 GCA_017455665.1 Lentisphaeria bacterium | reverse complement strand
TGCCGCAGGATTCGTCGGCGGTGAAGTCGAGGAAGAACTTGGCGATGTTGACCATGCAGTCGTCCTCATCCATGACGATCATGCCGCCGGATCCCATCATGGAGCCGATGGACTTGAGGGCTTCGTAGTCGATCTGGAGATCGAGGTTCTTCTTGGTGATGCAGCCGCCGGAGGGACCGCCGGTCTGCACAGCCTTGAACTCGCGGCCGTCCTTGATGCCGCCGCCGATCTCGTAGATGATCTGGCGGAGGGTCATGCCCATCGGGACTTCGGCGAGGCCGACCTTGGAGATCTTGCCGGCGAGGGCGAAGACCTTCGTGCCGGGGGAGCCGGCGGTGCCGAGGCCCTTGAACCAGTCGGCGCCCTTGCGGATGATGGCGGCGATGCAGGCGTAGGTCTCGACGTTGTTGACAACGGTCGGGCGCTTCCAGAGACCCTGGATGGCGGGGAACGGAGGCTTGAACGTGGGTTCGCCGCGCTGGCCTTCGATGGAGTGGATGAGGGCGGTCTCTTCGCCGCAGACGAACGCGCCGGCGCCGAACTTGATCTCAAGTTTGAAATCGAAGCCGCTGCCGAAGATGTTCTTGCCGAGGAAGCCTTTTTCCTCCGCCTGCTTGATGGCGTTTTCGAGGCGCTTCACCGCGAGCGGATATTCCGCGCGGATGTAGATGACGCCGTTGTGCGCGCCGATCGCGTAGCCGCCGATCGCCATGGCTTCGAGCACGGCGTTCGGGTCGCCTTCGAGCACGGCGCGGTCCATGAACGCGCCCGGGTCGCCTTCGTCGGCGTTGCAGATGATGAACTTTTCGCCTTCGGGCTGTGCGGCCGCAAAGGACCATTTTTTGCCGGTGGGGAAGCCCGCGCCGCCGCGTCCGCGGAGGTTGGAGGCGGAGATCACGTCGATGACGTCCTGGGGCTTCATGGAGGTGACGACCTTCGCGAGGGCGGAATAGCCGCCTTCGGCGACGTACTGGTCGATGTCTTCGGGATTGATGCGGCCGGTGTTGCGGAGGACGATGCGCGCCTGAAGTTCGCCTTCGGCGGGCTGTTCATCTTCGGGATAGTACCAGCAGCGGTCGATGGTGTGGGTGCCGGTGGCGGGAGCCTCAAGGCCGGCCTGCATGATGGAGGGGATCTGGTGCGGGGTCACGTCGCCGTAGATGATGCGCTTGCCCTTGTCGTCGGTGAGCATAATGACGGGCTCGGCGTAGCAGAGGCCCATGCAGCCGACTTCGACGACGTCGAAGGCTTCTTCGAGCTTGTTTTCGGTGATGTAGTCGTTGATGGCCTTCAGGACTTCGCCGGTGCCGGCGGCGATGCCGCACGTTCCCATGGAAACGAGCAGTTTGACGGGCGCGTGTTTGCGCGCCTTGAGGGCGGCCGCGTATTCGGCGAGCGCCGCGGGAGAGTCGATTCTCATATTGGTAATTCTCCAGGATTAGTCTGTGGATGGGGTCGGTCAGTCTTTGCAGTCGTCCAGGAGGCCCTGGACTTTTTCCGCGGTCATGTGGCCGTAGACTTTGCCGTTGACCATGACGACGGGAGCCATGCTGCATGCGCCGAGGCAGCGGAGGACGCCGAGGAAGAACTTTCCGTCGGGCGTGGTCTCGCCTTCGGAGACGCCGAGCTTGCGCTTGAGTTCGTCGACGACCTGCGCCGCGCCCTTGACGAAGCAGGCGGTGCCGGTGCAGACGTTGATGGCGTAGCGGCCGATCGGCTTGTCCGTGAAGAAGCTGTAGAAGCTGATCACGCCGTAGACTTCCGCGAGGGAGATACCGAGACGTTCCGCGACGAACGACTGGACTTCGACCGGGAGATAGCCGAAGAGGGACTGTGCCTTGTGAAGCGTCTGGATCAGGAATCCGCGCTTACGGGTCGGGTTGTCGGCCAGAGGCAGACTTTTGATGTAGGCGTCGAGCGCCTCCATCTGGGAGGATTTGCGGGAGGACATCTCGCAAACTCCGTTCACGCAATGCATTTCACCCATGTTTGAATGAGCCTCCAATGTAGAGAGTTAGGGATATGGTTAAGGTTTGAAAAAGGGTCTCGTGAAAAAATGTTCCGTAATATACTCCGTTATTTAGACAAAAGCAAGTCCGATTCGATAAAAAAATACTGAATTCTTCGATATTTTTCTTTAATGTTTAAAATGCGGCGGTCCCGGCACGCGATGCTTTCACGATGCCGGAACCGGGTGCGGAAAGACGGGCTCGTATGCCGTGTTTTCGCCGTGTTCCGCCGGGTCACTGGAGCTGGTTCAGGAACGTCGCGCTCAAGTTGTGGACGGCCTGGATCGTGCCGCCGAGCGTCTGCCGTTCGTCCTCGTTCATGTCCGGGACGACTTCCTGTTCGATCGCATAGATGTTCTGCAGGGCGGACTGGGCGCGCATAACGGCGTCGGCGCGCTGCTGGTCGTTCATCCCGGCGGCCAGCTGGCCGGCGTTGGCGGTGACGGCGTTGAGGATGACGTTCACGATGCCGAGCGCGAACTTCGTCTTGTTCCTGTCCTCCTCGGACTGCTGGCGGTAGGTGTCGAGCGCCTGCCAGGCGGATTCGACCGCCTCCTCCGGCGTCTGCTCGTGAAACTCCCTTTGCCCGCCGTCGCCGTTCGCGGCGTTGTCCTGCTGAACGGGCGCCATGCCGGAGAACGTGGAGCCGATGTCGACTTTGCGGCGGACTCTCGGTCCGTGGCGGAGTTCGGGCGCGGGCTGTTCGGCCTCGGCGACGGTCTTTTCTTCCTCGGGCGGAGGCGTATTGTTGTGCTGGAGGATCTTGACCGTGGCGACCGCGAGGAACGCGACGAGGATGAGGCCGCAGAGCGCGACGATGATCGTATTTCTCTTTTCCATTGGGGGGATCTCTTTCTTGCTGCGATGTCAGCTCAGAAGGTCGCGGAGTTCAGGAGGGATTCATTGAGGTTGCGCATGGACTGGAACACGCCGCCGAACACCTGCATTTCCTCGTTGTTCACGTTGGGCATCATCTCCTCCTGAATGGCGTCGAGGAGGTCCAGCGAGCCGCCCGCGGCCTGGAGAAGCTGGTCGCGCTGTTCCGGGGTCATCCGCTGAACGAACTGGCCGGCGTTCTGCGCGATACCGTTGACCATGTACGAAGCCATGTTCATGACCATCGCCATCTGCTGTTTTTCCTGCGGAGAGGCTTCACGATAGGAATTGAGAATGTCCCACGCGGCGTCGACGGCCTCCTCGCGGGTGGGCATGCCCTGGACCTGGTCGCCCTGTACCGGCATCATGCGGCTGATGCTGGAGTTGACGTCGCGTCTGCGGCGCGGCTTCGGTTGCTCTTCGGGTTCGGGTTCCGGTTCCTCGACCGGCTTTTCCACGACCGTGACCGGGGTCGGCGCGACCTTGTCCTTGTGATTCTTCAGCAGGATGAATCCGCCGACGACGAGAGCGGCGGCAAGGATGAGGACAACGGGCAGGATGACGGCGTTCTTGTTGTTCATATTCAGGTTCCTTTTCATTAAAGGATGATTGTGTTTATTTTCCACTTTACTAAACCACATTAAAGCGATATTGTCAAGCGGTTTTGTGTTTTTTTCCGAAAAAAGATTCCTGTCGGAAGGGCAGTCGTGTTCAGGCGGGATCGCCGAAGGCGTTCTCCGGGGACGGCTCCACGCCCTCGCTCGCCTTGATGTACTGGCCGCACAGGTAGCAGTTGCAGAAGAGATAGCAGAAGCACAATGCGACCAGAGAGAGGGAGATGCAGATTGAAAGCAGGACCCACGCGATGAGCGGCGGACACTGACTGGAGATGGAAGTGAAGATCGCATTGGAGCCGAAAACGAGGCAGAAAACCCAGTACACGATCACCAGCATCCCGACGATCCCCAGCAGGAACTCTTTCCATATTTTCAGCAGGAGCAGGACGGAGCGCAAGAGCATTTTGAAGGGATTCAGCGTATCGTCGCGCGTCAGCACCGGGATCACGATGCACATGGAAACGACCCACATGATGTTCACCGGGGTGATCAACAAAGACCAGGTCGCCAGGCTCCAGAAATGGGAGGCGGCGGTGCGCCAGCCGCGTTTGAAATCGGCTTTCTGACCGTTCCACACACGGATGATCTCGCTGTCCACCGTGAGCAGGAGGAAGTTCGTGAAAAGCGTGCCGAGGAACTGGATGGTCAGTGCGACCGCAAGCAATATGGCCTTGTGTTCCTGCTGGTTGTAGAACGCATTGAATTCCTCTTGCGTGCGGCACGGCTGCCCCATCAGAGCGGGATACAGGAAAAAGCCGCCGAGGAACAGGCCGATGTAGAACACCACAAGCAGGAGGTCCACGGTGGCGAGTTTGAGCAGCACGGAGTCGCGGACGGAGATCAGGAGAGAGTTCTTCAGCATCCTGCTGACGGAGGCAACCGAGGATTCGGACTTGACGGGCGCGGGCGCGCCGGCGATGTCTATGGTATTTGAGGCAGTCATGGTAAAAGAACCTTTCGTTGGTTCGGTTGATTCATTTGTTGTTTTTCGTGGAGACGGCGTGTTTCGCGGTCAGGTAGTCGGAAACGTCCTGCTCCGAGATGCCGAACATCCCGGCGGACGTGACCAGCGAGGCAAAGAGGGTGTCCAGGTGGCGCTGTTTTTCCTCGTCGGTGAGCGTGTGGCGGGCATCGTCATGCTCGGCAACGAAACAGCCCATGCCGCGGCGCGTTTCGATCAGCCCGGCAAGTTCGAGTTCGCGGTACGCTTTCGCCACTGTGTTCGGGTTTACGTTCAGCTCCGCGGTCACGTCGCGGATCGACGGGATCTTATCGCCCGGGGAAAGCGCGCCGGAGAGGATCTTCCCGGAGAGCAGCTGGACGATCTGCCGGTAGATCGGGACCCCCGAAGAGAAGTTCAAGGTCAGTTCGGAAACATTCATGGTTCGAATAAACCTCCGTTGGTGTTAGGTGTGATTGTTTCGCAGTGTACTATTAAAATAGCACACTATTGCACCGTTGTCAAGTCCCGTTCTGCTTTTTTTCAAAAAAACCGGATTGACCTCAATGACAACCCGATTTCCTCTCTTTTTCAGGTTTCGTGTTTGAAAAAAACCCGTTTCGGCTGTATTATAATTCTGTACACATTAATATGGATACGCGCGCCAACTCGCCGCGTGCCACAGGATAAAAACACAAACGGTCAGGATACGGGAATTATGGCTACGGATTTCGTGCATCTGCATTTACATACGGACTACAGCCTGCTGGACGGCGCGTGCGCCATCTCGTGGGCGAAACTGAAGAAAGAAGACGCCGAGGGCAAGGTGGACCTGGTGACCATGGCGCAGCAGTACGGCATGAAAGCGTGCGCGATCACGGACCACGGCGTCATGGGCGGCTGCTACGAGTTCCACAACGCCATGAAGAAGGCGGAGATCAAGCCGATCATCGGCTGCGAGACGTACATCGCGCCCGGCAGCCGCCTGGAAAAAACGCCCGGCGTGCCGAATATCAAAGGCTTCCACCTGATCCTGCTGGCGAAGAACAACGTGGGCTACCACAACCTCTGCAAGCTCAATTCCGAAGCGCACATGACCGGGTTCTACTACAAGCCGCGCATCGACCGCGAGCTGCTCGCGAAGTACCACGAGGGCATCATCGGCATGAGCGCGTGCCTGCAGGGCGAGATCGACGTGGCGATCCTGCGCGGCGGCGTGGACGCCGGGCGCAAGGTGCTGTTCGACTACCTCGACCTTTTCGGCGGCAGGGAGAACTTCTGCCTGGAGCTGATGTACCACGGGATCGAGGACCAGAAGACCGTCAACCGCGGCCTGATCCAGCTCGCCCGTGAGAACGACGTCCGGCTGGTCGCCACGAACGACGTGCATTACTTGAAGAAGGAGCATGCGCGTTCGCACGAGATCATGCTGTGCATCCAGACCCGGACCACGCTGGACGACGAACGCCGGATGAGGATGGAGTACGACGAATTCTACTTCAAGTCCGGCGACGAGATGATGAAGGTCTTCGGGACCGAGGCGCCGGACGCGATCACGAACACGCTCGCGGTCGCCGAACAGTGCGACGTCACGATCGGCTATGAGAACCACTATCCGGAATACACGCCGCCGCAGGAGTTCGTGGACACGCTCGACCTGGACGCCATCCGCGCCGAGTCCGAGCAGGAGATCGCCGCCGAGATCGCGAAGGACCACGAGAAGGATCCGGAGAAGCCGCTCCCCGACGACGCCAAGCGCGCCAACCTCGTCGAACGCCGCATCGTCATGAAGAAATCCGCCGCCTATCTCCGCAGCATCTGCCTGTACGGCACGGGCCGCGCGGACAGCGTCTGCGGCTACGAGAAGAAATACGGCTACGACCCGTTCAACCCGCCGGAGGACAAGAAGGAGGAGGCGAAGCGCAACCTCGAGCGCATGGACTTCGAGCTTTCGGTCATCAACCGCACGAAATACCCGAGCTACTTCCTCTGCGTGTGGGACTTCATCAACTGGGCGAAGGAGCACGGCATCCCGGTCGGTCCGGGGCGCGGATCCGGCGCAGGCTCCATCGTGGCGTACCTGAGCGGCATTACGAACATCGACCCGATGAAATACGACCTGCTGTTCGAGCGCTTCCTGAACCCGGACCGCGTGTCGCCGCCCGACTTCGACACGGACTTCTGCGAACGCCACCGCCAGGAGGTCATCGACTACGTGATCCGGAAATACGGCGAGGACAGCGTGTCGCAGATCGGCACGTACGGCACGCTGAAGGCGAAAGCCGTCGTGAAGGACGTCGCGCGCGTGCTCGGACGCACCCCGGCGGAAGGCAACATGATCACGAAGCTCATCCCGGAAGACCCGAAGATGACGCTCGCGAAAGCCGTCAAGGAATCGCCCGAGCTCAAGGAGCTGCTCGAAAAGGAGAAGTGGGTCCGCGAGATCTTCGGGTACTGCGCCCCGATCGAACAGCTCAACCGCCAGATGGGCATCCACGCATGCGGCGTCATCATCTGCAACCAGCCGCTCGCCGACCTCGTCCCGCTCGGACGCGGCGCGCACGAGGAAGTCATCACGCAGTACGTCGCGCCGCTCTGCGAAAGCATCGGCCTGCTCAAGATGGACTTCCTCGGGCTCCGCACGCTGACCGTGATCCAGGACGCAGTGGACAACGTGAAGCGCACGCGCGGGATCACGCTCGACATGGACAC
>JAFSZN010000040.1 GCA_017455665.1 Lentisphaeria bacterium | reverse complement strand
GTGATCGACCACCAGTGGTACAACGACAACCAGAAGGGATTCCAGAGCGACATCCGCCACACGTTCGCCATGGACGAATACGGACGTTTCATCCCCGCCCCCGAACGCTTCCCGTCCTCGAAGGACGGCAAGGGCCTGAAGCCGCTCGCCGATTACATGCACGAACGCGGCCTGAAGATCGGCGTGCACCTCATGCGCGGCATCCCGCGCCAGGCGGTCCGCGAGAACACGAAGGTCAAAGGTACGAACTACCGCGCGCAGGACATCGTGAACATGCGGAGCACCTGCCCGTGGAACCAGGACATGTACGGCGTCGACATGAGCAAGCCCGGCGCCCAGGAGTATTACGACTCCCTCTTCGAGCAGTTCGCCGAATGGGGACTAGACTTCATCAAGATCGACGACCTCTCCCGTCCGTACGCCACCGCCGAGATCGAGGCGATCCGCAAGGCGATCGACAAGTGCGGCCGCCCGATCATCCTCAGCCTCTCCCCCGGCGACACCCCGATCCAGAACGGCAAGCACGCGGACGAGCACGCCAACATGTGGCGCGTCTCCGACGATTTCTGGGACCGCTGGTCGCCGCTGTACGGGATGTTCGGACGCCTGCACCGCTGGGAACCCTACCGCATCAAGGGCTCCTGGCCGGACGCCGACATGCTCCCGTTCGGCATCATCCAGTTCAACCGCAAGACCAACTTCACGCAGCCCGAACAGCGCCTGTGCTTCACGCTGTGGTCGATCGCGCGGTCTCCGCTCATCCTCGGCGCGGACATGACCAAGCTCGACGACTGGACGCTGAAGCTCCTCACGAACAAGGAGGTCATCGCGATCAACCAGAACAGCGAAAACAACCGCCAGCTCTCGCAGAAGGGCGACCTCTTCGTGTGGGCGGCGGACGTCCCCGGCAGCAGGGACAAGTACGTCGCGCTGTTCAACGCCTCCACGCCCGGCACGCACAACATCGACTACCAGAAGGCGAAGTATCACAGCATCAAGGTCGGCGGCTCCGGCGTGCGCGAGGCCGAGATCAAGGCGGATATCGGCGGCTCGAAGTCGTTCGCCCTCGCGGTCACTGACGGCGGCGACGGCATCAACTTCGACCACGCCGCCTGGCTGGAACCCGTCCTCACCGGTCCCGCCGGCACGAAGAAGCTCACCGAACTCCGCTGGAAGAGCGCCACGCAGGGCTGGGGCAACACCCGCGTCGGGCAGACCTCCGACGGACGTCAGATCGACGGCATCGGCACGCACGCCGCCTCGGTCATCATCTATGACCGTCCGGAAGGCTACGACACGCTCACCGCGCGCGGCGTCCTCGCCGACGGCATGGAGCGGCAGGGCGGCACGATCGAGTTCCTCTTCCTGACCGACGAGGCGTTCGACGTGGAGGTGAAGGACACGGCGGAAGTCTCCGTGGACTTCGCCGAACTCGGCATCGGAAAGAAAGCAAAAGTCCGCGACCTGTGGGAAGGAAAGGACCTCGGCACGTTCGAAGGCTCCTTCTCCCGTATCCTCAAATGCCACGACGCGGGCGTCTACCGCATCTCCCCGGTCGACTGACATCCGTTCGGTAAAACGAGCACAAAATTCAGGCGGTCCTCCCATTCCGGGCGGACCGCCTTTTTATGGTCACGATTCGTTTGCCGTTTTTACGACAGCGTCGCGATGTTCTGCCAGGTCGTGAGCTGCTTGTCGTTGATCTGCCAGTAGCCCGTGAGATTGAGCGAGTCGTTCGCCCATGCGATGTCGTCGGTGCCGTCGCCGTTGAAGTCCGCGACGCCCGCGAGCTGCCAGCTGGAACGGTCGACCGCGCTGAGGATGGACCATGAGTTCAGGTAGCCGTCGCCGACGCCCCAGATGCCCACGACGCCCTCGGCGTTGATCATGGCGATGTCGTGCGAGCCGTTGCCGTCGAAGTCGCCCGAGCAGAGGAAATTCCACTCCGCCGGGTTCGCGACGCTGACCATGCGCCAGTCGACCGGGTCTTCCACGATCCACGTGCAGTAGGCGTTGTAGAGTTTTTTATCATCGCCGACGAACGAATTGCGCCAGAGCATGTCGCTCTTGCCGTCGCCGTTGAAGTCGCCGGTCGAGACGCATTCCCATTCGGGTGAATACCCGTTGATGAGCGTCCAGGTCACGCCGCTTTCCCAGTAGCCGAGCAACCCGACCGTGTCGGATGCGCCGACCGGGTTCGCGATCAGCACGTCGTCGGAGCCGTTGCCGTTGAAGTCGCCGACGCCGAGGATCTCCCAGCCCGGATTCCTGTAGTTCAGCACCTGCGGAACGAACGTGCCGTTTTCCTGCGTCATGTCAGCGACCACATAGTTCTCGAAGTTCACACGCAGGAAGTCGTCGCGTCCGTCGGCGTTGAAGTCGCCGACGCCTTCGATGAACCAGCTCGGATCGACCGGGAGGTCCTGCATGGTTGCGTCCGTGACATAGATGTGGACCAAGTCGTTTCCGGTGTTCACATCCACCATCTCCCTGGCGAGGTACGCGTACGAGCCGCCCATGTAGCATCCGGGGAAGTATCCGACGGTGACGTATTCGGGTTCCGGTTCCGGACCGGGTCCGGGTTCGCCCAGTGTGACGGAGAGCGTGCCGCCGGTCAGCGACAGCGTATATTCCGTGCCGTTCAGGATCAGGGAGTCGTCGAGCGAGAGCGTGCCGAATGGGGTGCCGCCGTCGTCGACGGTCCTAGAGAAATTGGTGGTTGTATAGTCTGTAATGAGACATGGCGATTAATGAGATATAAACAAGATCAAGAATTTTTAAGGCGCTGGTCGCCGTGCCGCCGGAGGAAACATGGAGCTCGCTGTAGGAGTTGACCGTGGCGCGGGTCGCCTCGCCGCCGGAGGAGACATAGAATCTGCCGCCGGAGGAGACCGTTGCGCTGTTCGCCGTGCCTCCGGAGAAGACCGTGATGATGCCGCCGGAAAAGACCGTTGCGCTGTTCAGCGTTGCGCCGGAGGACACGTTCACGTCGCCGCCGGAGACATAGACGATGTTTGCACTCGCGCGATCCATGTCCAGGAAGCCGCCTTTGTAGACCGTGGCGTTGCTTGCCGTCGCGCCGGATGAGAGAAACGCATTGCCGTCGGAATTGACCGTGGTGTATGTCGCACTGCCATTGACAAAGAGCCAGCCCCCGGACTGGACGTTGGTATTGTACGCCGCTGCGAGGGAGGACACGAACGCGGAGCCGCCGGAGTTGACCGATGTGTAGTACGCTGTACCGCCGGCGGAGATGGACATGCTGCCGCCGGAGTTGACCCTGGCGTTGGACGCGACGCCGCCGAAAAAGACAATGAATGTACCGCCGTTGTTGACCGAGGTGTAGTTCGTCACGCATCCGGAGCGGACATTGAGGATACCGCCGGAATTGACCGTGGTGCTGTCCGCCATGGCACCGGAGTAGACTGTGAGATAGCCGATGGAGTTGACCGTGGTGTAGTACGCCTCGCCGCCGGAGGAGATAGTGAGCTCGCCGCCGGAGTTGACCGTGGCGCCGTTCACTATCCCGCCGGAAGAGACGTACATGGAGTCATTTTTCAGGGGTTTTCCCGTGCTTGTCACGCCGCTTTTGACTTCATATTTGGAGATGGTTGTCCGCCTTTCGTGTTGTTTTTTGTTAATTCCTGCAAATCATGCCAAACTATAGCATACAAAAACGGAAAAAACAAACGGACTTTCCGACAAAATGGAGGAAAACTCCTCCACTGCGGCAGTGCCTGGCTACGCCAGGGCAAGCCCTCCGTGCCCGAGCGGAGCTGAGAGCACTACGAGGCACGGCTTGCAGTGTGCCGGGCTAACGCTTCCGGCAGATAGAGAACTTGAATGATTCAGAAGCCGGCGGCAGTGATTGCGCGGAGCGTGACAGCGACGTTGTGGACGCGCAGGGCTTCCACTCCGGCGCGGCAGAGGTCGAGCTGGACTTGCGCCGTGGCGTCGTCGCGGCCGGCGGGGCAGGGGATGCCGTACATGCGCCCGATGAAGCCTTTGCGCGAGATGCCGTAGAAGAGGGGGAAGCCGAGCCGTTTGAACTCGGCGGCGAGGCGGATGAGCGCCATGTTCTGTTCGTCGGTCTTGGAGAAGCCGACGCCCGGATCGAGCATGATGCGGGCGGGATCGACGCCCGCGCGGACGGCTTTTTCCGCGGCATCCAGCAGGAACGCCGAGACGTCGGCGATCAGGTCGCCATAGACGAGGTTTTCCGGCGCCTGCATGGTGTCCGGCGTGCCGCGCATGTGCATAATGATGAGCGCGGCACGATGCGCCGCGACGACGTCCGCCATGCGCGGGTCGAACTGAAGCCCGCTGACGTCGTTGACGCAGTCGGCTCCGGCGGCAAGCGCGGCGTCGGCGACATCGGCTTTGCGCGTGTCGACGCTGAGGAATAAATCCGGGAAGCGCGCGCGGATGAGCTTCAGGGCGGGGAGCAGACGTCGTATCTCCTCGTCAGCGGGGACCGCGTCCGAGCCGGGGCGCGTGGACTCCGCCCCCAGGTCGAGCGCGTCCGCGCCGTCGGCGACCATCCGCGCGGCGAACTCCGCAGAGGCTTCCGGCGATGCCGTGTGCGCGCCGCCGTCGCTGAAGGAGTCCGGCGTGAGGTTCAGGATGCCGAAAAGACGCGGCCGGGCAGAAGAGCCCGACCGCGCGGAGTTTTGGATGGATTCGAAGAAACGGTCAGAACGGGACATTGCCGCCGTCGTCTCCGCCGAAGTCGGAGGGATCGACGTAATCGTCTTCCTCTTCCTCGGCCTGTTTCTTCGGGGCGTCGTCGTCGAAATCGTCGTCGCCGCCGGTCTCTTCCACGACTTCCTCCGCCTCGGATTCCGCATCCTCGCGGACGGGGATCGGTTCGCCGGCGGCCGCGAAGACGCCGGTGTTTTCGGCGGGTTCCTTCGGCTCTTCCTCTTCGACCTGCATCACGGTGGAGACGCCGATGATGCTGTCGTTCTTGCGGAGTGTGATGATGCGGACGCCCATGGAATTGCGGCCGACGAGGCGGATCTCGTCGACGCGGGTGCGGACCACCTGTCCGCGCTGGGTCGTGAGAATGATGTCCTCGCCGGGGTGGACCTTGATCGCCGCGACGACGGTCTCGCCCTCGCCGAGCTTGATGTTGCGGACGCCCATCGCGCCGCGTCCGGTGAGGCGGTAGGAATCGACGTAGCTGCGCTTGCCCCAGCCTCTGCTGGTGACGACGAGGAGCTGCGGCTTGGAGGCGTCTTCGGGGATCGCCTCGCCGGAATCTTCCGCGCTTCCCTCGGCGGCTTCTTCCGCAGTCGCGGGTTCGGCGCCGTCGATCGCTGCGGCTTCCTCCGCGGCGTCGGCGTCAACGTCGGCGTCGCCGATCGGGGCGACGTTCTCGTCGTTGTCGGCGTCGACGTCCAGATCGGACGCGGGCGCTTCGATGACGGGCGGCAGGCCGGTCGCGACGACCTCCATGCCGACCACGTAGTCGCCTTCGAGTTTGAACTTGATGCCGTGGACGCCGCGAGCGGCGCGGCCCATGGGACGGACCTTCGTCTCGCTGAAGCGGCACGCCATGCCCTTGGCGGTGGAGAGGATGATCTCGCTGGATCCGTCGGCGAGTTCGGCTGCGATCAGGTCGTCGTTGTCCTCGATCACAAGGGCGCGGAGGGCGACCTTGCGGAGGTTGCGGAAGGCGGAGAGCGGGGTCTTCTTGATGATGCCGTTGCGGGTCGCCATCACGAGGGACATGCCGGGCTGGTCGAACATGGCGCGATTGATCGTGACCATGGCGCTGATCTGCTCGTCCTTCTCGAACTTGATGAGGTTCACGATCGCCTTGCCGTTGCCGGTGCGCGCGCCTTCCGGGATGTCGTAGACGTTCAGCCAGTACATGAACCCGCGATTGGTGATGAAGAAGAGGATGTCGTGGCTGTCGGCGCTGAAGAGGCGCGCCACGTGGTCTTCCTCCTTGGTGCTCATGCCGATGACGCCGGAGCCGCCGCGGTGCTGGGTGCGGTAGGTGTCGGCGGGGACGCGCTTGATGTAGCCGGTGTCGGAGACGGTGATGATGCAGGAGTGGCGCGGGATGAGGTCGGCGATGTCGATGTCGCCGTCGTCGTAGGTGATCTCGGTGCGCCTGGGGTCTGCGTACTTGTCGCGGATGGCGGCGAGTTCGGTCTTGATGAGCTCGAGGCGTTTCTCGCGGCTGGCGAGGAGCTCTTCGAGTTCGGCGATGCGGCGCATCAGCTCGTTGTACTGGTTTTCGAGGTCGTCGACCGCGAGGTTGGTGAGCTGGTGGAGGCGCATATTGAGGATGGCGGCCGCC
Organism: Lentisphaeria bacterium; assembly: GCA_017455665.1. Classification (GTDB taxonomy): domain Bacteria; phylum Verrucomicrobiota; class Lentisphaeria; order Victivallales; family UBA1829; genus UBA1732. Next base: position 16,576 of record JAFSZN010000040.1, on the reverse strand, counting down.
TGAATGGCGTCGAGCTCGAAGCGCGCCATGAGCGCCTTGCCGGCGGTCTCGCGGTCGCGGGACTCGCGGATGATCTTCACGACCTCGTCGATGTTTCGGACGGCGACGAGCAGTCCGGCGAGGATGTGGGCGCGTTCGCGCGCCTTGCGGAGTTCGTATTCGGCGCGGCGGGTCACGACCTCGAAGCGGTGGTCGATGAACGCCTGGAGGATCTGGACGAGGTTCATCACGCGCGGGCGGTTGTGGTCGACCACGAGCATGTTGCAGCCGAACGCGGATTCGAGCTGGGTGGTGGCGAAGAGCTGGTTCAGGACCACGCTCGCCATGGCGCCGCGCTTGATGTCGATGACGATGCGGATGCCGATCTTCTTGTTGGATTCGTCGCGGAGGCCGGAGATGCCGGTGATGCGTTTTTCCTTCACGACGTCGGCGATCTTCTTGACAAGGAGCTCCTTGTTCAGTGCGTACGGGATCTCGGTCACGATGATCTGTTCGCGGTCGTTCTTCTCCACGATCCTGGTCTTCGCGCGGAGCTTCAGGACGGCGTGCCCGGTCTCATAGAGGGCGCGGACGGGGTTGATGCCGCAGATGATGCCGCCGGTGGGGAAGTCGGGGCCGGGGAGGAACTGCATGAGGTCGCGGACCGTGGCGGTCGGGTTCTCAAGCAGATGGATGGTGGCGTTCACGACCTCGCCGAGGTTGTGCGTCGGAATGCTGGTCGCCATGCCGACGCCGATGCCGACGCTGCCGTTCACCAGCACGTTCGGGAACTTCGCCGGGAGCACTTCGGGTTCCGTCGTCTCCTCGTCGAAGGTCGGGATCATGTTCACCGTTTCCTTGTCGATGTCGGCGAGCAGTTCATCCGCGATGCGCTCCATGCGGCACTCTGTGTAACGGTAGGCTGCCGGCGGGTCGCCGTCGATGCTGCCGAAGTTGCCCTGGCCTTCGATGAGCGGCGTGCGCATGGAGAAGTCCTGCGCCATGCGGACGAGCGTGTCGTAGACGGAGGCGTCGCCGTGCGGATGGTAGCTGCCGAGCACGTCGCCGACGACCTTGGCGCATTTGACGGTCTTGTGGGACTTGGTCAGGCCGCGCTGGTTCATGGCGTAGAGGATGCGGCGGTTGCAGGGTTTCATGCCGTCGCGGACGTCCGGGATGGCGCGGCCGACGTTCACGCTCAGCGAGTACTGCAGGTACGCGGTGTGCATGATGTCTTCGATGTTGATCGGGAATACATTGTGAGGAATGTCGGACATGCTTTTTGCCTTTCGAAAAGAGAGAGGGGACCTGTTGTTGATTTTTTATTAATATAATTTATCACAGGAAGGCGCTTTTTTCAAGCGCGCGTGTGCGCGTGTGCGAGGAAAAAACGGAAAAAACAGCGAAAATGCCCGGAAAGGGGTCTTCCGGGCGATTTGAGGCTATGTTTGATTTTGAAAATTTTTTCAAACGAAAGCAAAATGCCGGACGGCCGATCCGGCAACTTTTTTGATAAAATGAACCGTTCCGCGCTTGATTTTTCGGCTTTCGGCTGTATCTTATAGCACGCACTTTTTTCGCGGGCGTAGCAAAATGGTTATGCTCCAGCTTCCCAAGCTGGCCACGCCGGTTCGATTCCGGTCGCCCGCTCCATTTTTTTGCCCTGAAAATCCATCCGGACCAATAAAAAGAAATGCCCCTTTCCTTTTGCCGGAAGAGGGGCGAGGGGATAACAGATAGAACTGAAAGACGTTATTCCGCTTTGTCGAAATCGCTGTCCCAGTCCGTGCCGCGTTTCTGAATGAGAAACGATATTTCCAGCGGACATGTGAGACGTTTCTGATTCTGGTCCTTCCCGTCGATGTAGGTGCAGGCGGGATATTCGACCTTGTCCCATTCTTCCTTGCGGGCAAGCGCGAGGCCGCCGAGCTGGAAAACGCCTTCCGCGTAGCCTTCCTTGTGGTATACGCGGTATTCCATCTCTTCCGGCGAACGGAAGTACAGGAAGACGTCATCCTCTCCCTCGAAGACATAGTCGCCCGCGGGGATGCTGACCGATTTCTTTTCCAGCGGGTTTTCCCCGACTTCGAAGAGCATGGCGTTGATGACCGTGAGTCGGTGCGCGGCACGCGGCGCGTGCACGTTGGACCGGGGGATGGTCCCGGCGGCGTCGACGGGCGAACATGCCGCGAAAAGCATGCAGGACGCGGCGGCGACAAGGGAGAGGACAAACGCGAACCGCCGGATGCAGGAGACATGGAGTCTCCCGCGGATTCCAAAGCGTTTTTGCGATAAGAGATTTGATTCTTTCATCATGCTTGTGCCGGGGTTCGCGTGTTATGATATGTTGTGATTACTTGGAAGCCTTCTTCGCGGCCTTCTTCGCGGGAGCCTTCTTTGCCGGGGCTTTCTTTGCCGGGGCGGGCTTGAGCGTGATGGTGGCGACGGAGCAGGGCGGGAGCTCGAAGAGGATCCTGCCGTTCTTCTCGACGAGGTCGAGCTTGCGGAGCTTGACCGCGTTCGGCTTCTTGAAGGTGTTGAGGGCGTGGATGTCGCCGTTGCCGAGGATCTCGCCGGAGACGCTCGCGGCGTCGAAGCCCCAGATGTCCAGCTCGACCGGGAGCGCCTTGTCGGCGTGGATGTTGGCGGCGCTGACGTGCAGGACGCCGTCCTTGAGGGAGGCGGTGTGGGTGATCGCCTGGAGCTTGCTGCCGTCGATCGGCGCGGACTGCGCGAAGGACTCGACGCGGTCGGCGTCCTGGTGGACCTTGTAGAGGTCGAAGACGTGGTAAGTGGGGGTGAGGAGCATCTTCTCGCCTTCGGTCAGGATCATCGCCTGGAGCACGTTCACGAGCTGGGCGATGTTCGCCATGCGGACGCGGCGGTTGTTGCGGTGGAAGATGTTCAGGGAGATCGCGGCGACCATGGCGTCGCGCATGGTGTTCTGCTGGTGGAGGAATCCGGGGTTGGTGCCTTCCTCGACATCGAACCAGGTGCCCCACTCGTCGACGAAGAGTCCGACGCGTCCTTCCGGATCGTACTTGTCCATGACGACGGACTGGGCTTTGATGATGTTCCTGATCGCGTCGGCTTTTTCGAGCGTGGTGTAGTATTCCGGCACGTCGAACTTGGTCGCGGAGCCCTTGTGCTCCCACACGCCGGGCACGGTGTAGTAATGGAGCGTGACGGCGTCAAGCCACTGGCCGGCGCTCTGCATCAGGACCTCGGTCCAGTTCAGGTCGCCGCCGTTGGCGCCCGCCGCGATGCGGACGAGCTTGGTGTCGCCGTAGTCGCGTGCGTAGGTGGTGTAACGGCGGAACTGGTCGGCGTAGTATTCCGGGCGCATGTGGCCGTCGCCCCAGGGCTCGTTGCCGAAGCCCCAGAACTTGACGCCCCACGGCTCCTTGCGGCCGTTCTTTTTGCGGAGCTCGGTCATCGGTCCCTGGACTTTTGCGTTCAGGTATTCGATCCACTGGGACATCTCCTGCACGGTGCCGCTGCTGACGTTGCCGTTGATGTACGGCTCCGCGCCGATCAGCTCGCAGAAACGGAGGAATTCGTGCGTGCCAAAGGAATTGTCCTCGGTGACGCCGCCCCAGGTGTCGTTCACGATGCACGGGCGCTTGGAACGCGGGCCGATGCCGTCGCGCCAGTGATAGCAGTCGGCGAAGCAGCCGCCGGGCCAGCGGAGATTCGGGACCCGGATCCGGCGGAGGGCTTCGATCACGTCCTTGCGAACGCCGTCGATGTTCGGGATCCTGGACTTTTCCCCGACGTACAGGCCGTCGTAGATGCAGTGTCCGAGGTGCTCGGAGAACTGGCCGTAGACATGGCGGCTGATCCGCCCCTGGAGATTGTTCGCGTCGACAATGAGTTTCACGTTACATTCCTTTCGGTTCGTGTGTGTTTCAAATGAAGTTATCTTGTCAATTAGAATAAGATACATCCATCCGCGGAAAAATCAACCGGAAATCAGGCGAAAAACGCCGGAACGGCATAAAAAATCCTGTCCGGTTTCCTTGCGTCCGGCGCGGAGCCGGATGCCGTGTCGTCCGGACAGGAGTTCCTGAATGGATGCGGGAGGCGGAGATTATTCTTCCTCGAAGCCGTCTTCCTCCTCTTCGGAGGCTTCTTCTTCGACATTATCGCCGGAAACATCGAATTCGACCATTTCCTCTTCTGTTTCCTCCTCTGTTTCCCCGGCGGCTTCCTCTGCCTCCGCTTCCCTGGCGGCTTCCACTTCCGCGTCGATGATGTCTTTTTCCTGGATGATCTTGGCATCTTCACGGAAAAAGACTGCATTGTCGCTGAGGCGGCGGATCACGCGCGGGAGCACGATGCCGTCCTGTTCGCGCCAGTCGATGTTGAAGGCGATCTTAGAGTCGTCGTCGAGGATGACGTCGACGCGGGAAAGCGTCTTTTCCACGCTGCTGACATAGAGCGCGAGGGCGGTCGCGGGGGCGCAGATGCTTTTCAGCTTGACGTCGTAGCATTTGCACCAGCGGTTGTCGATGCGGTATTCGATCGGTTCGTATGTGACTTTCGGCTTGATCTCGACGAAATTCTTGTTTTTCTTTCTGCCCTTCTCGTCGATGTTCGCCTCATTCTCCAGCTTGGCGATCCCGGGGTTCTCGCCCTTTTCCAGCTTTTCGTAGCAGCGGACCGTGATCGTTTCCGCGATGCGGCTGAAATCGGCAACGAATGCGTACAGGATATGGATGTCATACGGGATGGCGGGCGGGACGCCGTTCGTGAAGGGTGCGAACGTATATTCCTCGGTCTTGCCGTTGACCGTGCGTGTGAACGTACGGGATTCGCGGTCGAAGAAAACGTTCAGGTCAATGTCCTGCGGACCGGCGAAGTCAATGGAGAGCGACCTGATCTGCATCGCGGACTGGATGAAGGAGAGCCCCAGGAACTCGTCCCGGACATCTCTTGAGGAGAAGATCGGGAGCTTCGCCTCTTCCTTCTCGTTGAACTCGTTCAGCCTGCGGTCGATGTGGCCGTTGACCTGGGCATAGAAGTCGGATGAGCCTGCCCTTTCCTCCGCTTCGGCGGCGGCTTTGCCTTTCGGCGGCGGACCGAAGAAGGCTTCGGCTTCCGCCTGGGTCGACGACTGGCAGGAGACTGTCATGAGACCGGCGGCGATTCCGGTCAGGAGAAGGATGGTCTGAAGTTTCATAAGAATATCCTGTTGTTAAAGCTGAAAAGCGTTGATTGTCCGTTGTTTTCGGGGAGCCGGAAAAGCTCGTCCGGGAGTTCGGGGTTGATCTTGACGTCGCGGATGACGCATGTGACGGGCGCGCCGGCTTCGGTCGAGGTGACGATAAGGGACGGGTAGGTCACGCCGGATTCCGTTTTGTAGTCCTGAAAATGCGTGGAAAACCTCGTGTCGGGATCCCCGTCCATGCGGACGACGAGTCCGGTCCAGCGGTCCGTTTCCGGGTCGGTCGCCGCGATGCAGAACTTGATCTCGGGGATGTCCGCAAGCTGCAGTACATAAGCGTGGCAGGTCTTGCCGTCGAACGCGGGGAACTCCACCGTGTCCTTCTTCCTGACCGCGCCGGAAATGACTTTGGCGGGAGTGAGGACAAGCCCTGCGAGGAAACGCGTCTTCGCGGCGTCGGCATCCTCAACAGCAGACGATTTTCCGTCTTCGATCCTGACCGCTTTCTTTCCGTCGAACACGATGACGGCTTTCTTTTCCGCGCCAGTCTCGTCCTTCCAGACGTAATCGCGGCGGATGCGCCCGTCCGTGCCGAGCTTGACCTCGCACGTGAAGGGCAGGGCGCCGTCCTGCGTGTATTCGGCGGTGTAGGAAACCGTGTTCAGCGGCTCGTCTGAGACCACCGGCGGCGGCACTTCGGCGTCTTCGATGATGGGCGTGCTCAGCGAATGGCACGCGGGCAGGACCATGCAGAGGGCGGCGAAGCCCGCGAGCAGGATTTGTTTTGCGCCTTTCATGGTCCCGTTGTCTCCCGTTGAGTTCATCCGAGGCGGTTTCGGATCAGCCGAGCACCTTTTCGTCGAGGTAGGCGCGCAGTCCTTCGATCGGAATGCGTTCCTGCGCCATCGAATCGCGTTCGCGCACGGTCACGGCGTTGTCTTCGAGCGAATCGAAGTCGAAGGTGACGCAGTACGGCGTGCCGATCTCGTCCTGGCGGCGGTAGCGCTTGCCGATGTTTCCGGTCACGTCCAGCTCGGTGCGGTAGCGGCCGAGGAACTTTTCCTGGAGTTCCTGCGCGTTCTGGTTGAGCTTCTTGGAGAGCGGGAGGAACGCGACCTGGACCGGGGCGACCGTGGCGGGGAAGTGGAGCACCACGCGGACGTCGTCCTCCATGCCTTCCTTCTGGGTCGGGGCGCGGTCTTCGTCGTAGGCGTTGCAGAGTACCGCGAGGACCATGCGGTCGAGGCCGACGGAGGTCTCGACGACGGTCGGCAGATAGCGCGTGTTGTTGGACTGGTCGAGATACTGGAGATCCTGCTCGGAGAACTTCTGGTGCTGGGACATATCCCAGGTGCCGCGGTGGTGGATGCCTTCGAGTTCGCCCCAGCCGAACGGGAATTCGTATTCGATGTCGACGGCGGCCTTCGCGTAGTGGGCGAGCTTGTCGTGCGGATGCAGATGGAGTTTTTCGACCGGGAACTTCAGCACGTTCAGGTAGAAGTTCCAGCGTTCCTGGCGCCAGTACTCGAACCATTCCATCGAGCCTTCGTCCGCGCAGAAGAACTCCATTTCCATCTGCGAGAATTCACGGGAACGGAACGTGAACATGCGCGGCGTGATCTCGTTGCGGAACGCCTTGCCGACCTGGGCGATGCCGAAGGGCAGCTGCATGCGCGTGGCGATGCGGATGGAGTGGAAGTCGAGGAAGATCGGCTGGCAGGTCTCGGCGCGGAGATACGCGATATGCTCCTCGTCGAACACGGGGCCGACGTAGGTCTTCATCATCAGGTTGAACTCGCGCGGCGGGGTGAGGTCCTTCGAGCCGCAGTTCGTGCAGGTGGTCGGGTCGGGCATCTGGTCCACGCGGAAGCGCGTCTTGCACTTCTTGCAGTCGCACATGATGTCGCCGAAACGGTCCACGTGGCCGGAGGCTTTCCAGACTTTCGGATGGCAGATGATGGAGGAGTCCAGGCCGACCACGTTGTTGCGTTTCTCGACCATGTAGAGCCACCACTGGCGTTCGACCGCGCGCTTCAGGGCGATCCCGTAGGGGCCGTAGTCCCAGAAGCCGTTGAAGCCGCCGTAGATTTCGGAGCTCTGAAATACGAAGCCGCGTCGTTTGCACAGGCTGACGATCTTTTCCATACAGGTGTCAATCGGTTGTTCCGACATGATATTTGCGTACACTTTCCGTTGTTTTGAGGGTTGAAAAATAAAAATGCTTCTCACAATATAGCCCGCCTTGCTGAAAAAGCAAAATGATTTTTTCGCTTTTTAATAAAAAAGACGCGAAAAAAGGCTATTTTTTCCGCGCGACCGTGAATTCCACGGTGTCCGCGGTGGAATCCGAGGTGCGGACCGCCTCCACGCGGTGCAGGCCCGGCGCGAATATCCGGGGTCCGGGATTTTCGCCGAGATATGCGCCGTCGGCGAACCAGTACGCGCCTTCGTTCGGCGAGAGGTCCAGTTTGACGCCCTCGTCCTTTTCCGCGACGTATGTAGTCGGGATCGGCGAGAGGATGCGGAACGTTTTTTCGGCGGATGCGGCATCGCCGCAGGAATGGCAGAGCGTCAGCGGGATCCCGGCGGGCTTCACGGCGGATTCGGTCTTTTCGCAGTCCGGCGAGGCGGAAAGCCCGGTCTTCGCGCAGACCGCGACGGATTCCAGGGCGTCTTCCTTCGGCCAGGCGCTCCTGAACGGCGTGAGGCCGTATTTCGAGGCGGCGAGCGAAAGGATCTCACCCGCCGCGGGGGCGGCAGCCGTGCCGCCGACCAGCGATTCCGAGGGAGAGCCGTCCTTGTTGCCGAACCACACGCCGGCCGTGAGCGTCTCCGTGCAGGCGAAACACCACGCGTCGCGCAGGTTGTTGCTGGTCCCCGTCTTCCAAGCCGCCGTCCCCTCGAATCCGGCGAGCGGGAGCGAGGTCAGCATCCGCATGACCGTCTGCGCGGTCCCGGCGGAAAAAACGCGTTCGCCGCCGGGCAGGGGGCGTTCGGGAATATGCCGGAAATAAACCGGGCGGAGTGCGCCGTCCGTCGCAAGCGCGCGGTAGGCGTTCGTGAGGGAGAGCAGGGTGTGTCCGGCGCTGCCGAGCGCCATGGAAAGCCCGAATCCGCTTCCCGGACGGCGTGAGGCGAGGATGTGGAGTTTGTCGGCGAGTTCGATCATGCGGGGTTCACCGAGCGTGGCGGCGAGCCGGACCGCCGGGGTGTTCAGCGAGTGCGCGAGCGCGTAAGACGCCTTGACTGTCCCCCGGAACGCGCCGTCGAAGTTGCCGGGCGCGTAATTGCCATAGCGCAACGGCGCATCGAGCACGCGTGTGTCCGCCGTGATGAGGCCGCCTTCGACGGCTTCGGCGTAGAGGAACGGCTTGAGCGTGGACCCTGCCGACCGGACCGCGTTCGCGGCGTTGTACTGGCCCGTGCCGGGTTCATTGAAGTCGAGCGTGCCGAGGAACACCAGCACCTCGCCGGATGCGTTGTCGAGCACGACCGCGGCGGCGTCGCGCACCCCGGGCAGGGCGTCGCGGCGGCGTTTCAGGACCGCCTGCACATCCCGCTGGAAATCGGCGTCGATGGAGCACAGCACCGGTTCCCCCTGAGCTGGCGACCACCCGGACTGCCGTTTTTCCGCACGGGCGCGGCGGACGGCGTGGATCATCTCGTCGGGGGCGGATTTGAATTCGAAATCGGCGGGCTGGGAGAAGTCGCGGTAGCGGAGCGGTTCGGCATCGTAAATCGTGCGCGCCTCGTCCGCCGTGATGAGCTCGTGGTGAACGAGCAGGTCCAGCACGATCTTCTGGCGTTTCTTCGCCGCCTCCGCGTAGAATTTCGGGTTGTAGCGGTTCGGTTTCTGGGGGATGCCGCAGAGGAGCGCGGCCTCGGCGCGGTTGAGCTGGGAGGCGCGCAGCCCGAAATAATACCGTGCCGCCGCCTCGATGCCGTAGACCTTGCCGCCGCACGGGATCCGGTTCAGGTACTCGGTCAGGATCTCGTCCTTCGTGTAGAACTGTTCCAGGCGGCGCGCCATCGCCGCCTGCTTGAACTTGCGGACGAGGCTCGGCCTGTGGTCGGCGAGGGCGAATCCGGCGAGCTGCATCGTGATGGTCGACGCGCCGGAGATGATCTTCAGGTTGCGGACGTCCTGCCACAGCGCGCGCAGGACCGCCTGATAATCGACGCCGCCGTGCTCGTAGAACGCGTAGTCCTCGGCGGAGAGCATGATCGACACGGCGTCCGGGGCGATGTCCTTGAGCTCGACCGGGAACCGCCATTCGTAGTCGTATGTCGTTTCGTAGAACACCGGGACGCCGTTGCGGTCGAGGTAGGTGTGCGCCGGAGTGATCTGCCGCAGGCGGATCATCGGGTCCGTCACGCAGTACGGCGCGGCGATCCAGACCGCGAGGGCGAGGACCGCGAAAACGAGGAAAGCCGCCGCAGCGAAGCGAACGGCTTTCCGTTTGATCAGTTTGTGGAAACCGAGGCTCATTTCACCTCGAAAACGTCCTCGCCGGCGGGCGGGATGAACGTGCCGTTCATGTCAGGATCGTACATCGCTTCGGCGTGGAGCGCCGGGATGAGGAATCTGCCGGGCGTGACGGCGCGCACCGTGTAGACGGCGTAGCCGGACCCCCAGAGCGTGCCGAACACGAGGAAACGGTCGTCGCGCTTTTCGGTGCGGCTGAACTCCTGGCGGTTCTTGAGGAGGATGTTCTTCGGGATGCGGCCGGAGGCGTCCATGCGCGTGGCGAGCGATTCGTCCTCGATCTCGAGTCCGGCGGGGAGCAGGTCGGAGATCACGACGTTCTCGACCACGTCGGGCGCGTCCGCCGTGATGCGGACGAACGCCAGCTCGCCGTGCTTGAGCGAGGTGACCGGGTTGCCCTTCTCGTCGAAGAACTCGCGTTTGAGCACGATCGGGCCGGAGGCGGGTTTCGCGTTCTTCGGGATGCCCCTGACGACCGCCTTCACGAAGAAGTCGGAATTGCCGGTGTTGGAAACGGTGTTCGCACCGTCCGCGAGATTGAGCCCGTCGATGGTTTTGCCGGAAAGCTCGTGCTTCGTCTTGTCGGCTCCGGTCAACGCGCCGGAGAGATCGGCGGGCGGGTAATGCTCCGCGAACGCCGCGAGGCCCATCGCCGCCCAGGCGTTGGACTGCGTGGTGCCCCAGCAGCTGCCGTCCTTGCGGATGCGTCCGGCGAGGAACGCCGCGAGTTCGGCGGCGGTGTCCTTGCTGCCCTTCGGGTCGCACTTCATGAGGATGTTCAGGACCATGCCAGCGCGGGATGCCGTGTCGGTGATGCCGACGAGCTCGGACGTCTTATAAAGCCAGTTGGGCTCGGCGAGCGCCGCGCGGAGCGGTTCCGCGCCTTCTCCGGCGTAACCGCCCCGGATGAGGGCGGCGGCGGCGAGGAACTGCGCGAATCCGGGCTTGCTTCCGGCGAGGACGTTGCGCGCCGGGACGACGAAATCCTTGTTTCCGGCTGCGGCGAGCACGTAGGCGGCGTAGGCGCGGAGTTCGGGCTTGTAGCTGCCCGCGCTGTTCGCGAGGCGGAGCAGATACGCCGTGATGCTGCGTTCGACTGCGGCGTCGACCGCGACCAGTTTCGCGGTCTTCGCCTCGAAGACGAAGTGCGAGGCGTAGACCGTGCCCTCGGGCCATTCCTTGCGGACGTCCGGCCACATGGCGAACGCGCCGTCGCCGACCATCATGCCGAGGATGCGCGCATAAGCGGAGGCGACCTTCGGCTGCATGGTCTTCGCGATCTCGGCGTCAAGCAGCCCGGCCTTCACGAGCGACGGCGTGGCGACGAACGGGAACGCGCCGGAAACGGTCTGCTCCAGGCAGCCGTAGGGATAGCCGTTGAGCCAGTCGAGCGCGTCCTTCACGCTGATCGCGGGCGAGGAGGAGACGGAGAGGCCGGCGCTTTCCACGGAGACGAATTCCGAGGAGAGGTCGAGCGTGCAATCCTTGCCGGGCGCTACGGACGCGAACTTCGCGACGGTCTGCGGCGCGACTGCCGGACGAACCGTGATGTAGGTCGTTTCAGTGCGGGATTCGGCTCCGACGGCGAGCGTGGCGGCGAGCGTGCCTTCGCCGAGCTTGTCGAGCGCTTTCACGCGGAACGAAACGTCTTTGGATTCGCCCGCCTTCAGCGCGTCGATGCGCGGCCGGTCGCCCATGACCTGAAGCGTGTCGGGCAGGGCGAGCTCGAACTTGACCGCGCCGTCCTTCGCGTCATGGTTGAACGCGCGGACGCTGATGACCGCCTCGTCGCCGGGGGCGAGCACGCGCGGCGCAGAGACCGTGAGGCTGACCGGATTGCGGACGATCATTTCACGTTCGCCGGAGCCGACCGCGTCGTCCGCGCTTGCGACCGCCATGAACCGGAGCGAACCGGAGTGGTCCGGGATCTTCACCTTCACCGTGGCGGAGCCGGATTCCGGGACCTTCACGACGGGCACGACGACGCGCGCGGCGTCCTTCATCTTCACGAGGGACGCGGCGAGCGCGGACTTGGAAGCGGCGACATCGTCACCGCCGCCGATCGTGCCGTCCGGGCGGATCTTGAGGTTCGGGAAGAGCTCGCTGTAGGTCTCGCACATGGAGATGTACGCGTTGTCAGACTGGAGGAAGAACTTGTAGATATCGGGCGTCTTGAACCCGGTGAGCGCGAGCACGCCCTCGTCGACCGCGAAGAGGCAGACCTGTCCCGCCTGCGGCTTGCCGTCGAGGCTTGCGAGCGACACGGTCACGTCCGTCTCGGTCTCGGGGCGGACGATGCCGGGGACGGTGATCGCGACGTCGAGCTTGTGCGCGGCGGAGTGGTCGAGCTCGAGGGCGGCGCTGCCGGAGGCGCGGATGAACTCGTCCTTGTCCTTGCCGATCACGAAGACGCTGACGTGGTAGCGTCCGTTCAGGCATTCCGCCGGGATCTTCGCCTCGATGGTGTTTTCGCCCGCCTTGACCGGGACCGCTTCCGCGGAGTCGAGCCGGAGTCCGGCTTTCACCACGAACGCCTCGCCGTCGACCGGGCTGGTGAACGTGAGTTTCGCGGTCCCGCCGGGCGTGTATTTCTTCGCGTCTGTCTTGAAAACGAGTTCGGAGGGATCGCCGGTGCGGCGTCCGGATTCGCCCGCGGAATGCCATACATTGAGCTTCGTGCGGATATTGTCGCCGTATTCCGCGACGATGTCGTAGCAGCCGGACGGCAGGTCGAACGCGACCTGCGAGGTGTACGCGGCGAGGTCGGCATTCTGCGGGACCGTGAGCGTCTTCGAGGCGCCTTCCACCTCGGAAACGGTCTCCTGCCAGCGTCTGCGGTAGCTGCCGCCGTCCTGCACCAGCACATAGTCCCAGGCGCGTTTGTACACGGTGAACGTGATGTCGCGTCCGTCACTGAGCGAGGCGGGCTTGCCCTGTTCGGTCGCGAGCAGCGCCATGTCGACCACGCATTCCCTGCCTGTGCCGTCCTTCTGCTTCAGGCCGATGAACCAGTCCGAGGGATAGAGCGTGAAATTGTCGCTTCCGGTCACGGCGCGTCCGCCCGGCTCCTGCACGGACGCCTGAAGCACGACGCGCACCGGGTCGAACGAGACGCCGCGCGAACCGAACGACGGCAGCGAGAGGTTCGTCTTGCCGTTTTCGACCGCGGTGGCCGTCTCGTATTCGTCGAAGTTGAAGCGCGAGGCGTCGCCGACTTCCCAGTCCTTCCAGTGGTCGGGGCGTTTCCCGGACGGCGTGCAGTCGTAGAGGATCCTGCCGGACGCGGACGGCACGGGCGTGCCGAAATAGTAGTCGGCGGAGAGGACCGCTTTCAGCGGCTCCTTCACGGCGGCGGGACCGGCGGGCAGGGGGGCGTGCTCCAGCTTCGTTTTGATGCGGTCCGGCACATACGCGCCGACGCGGATGGTCGTTTCGCCGTCCTGTCTGAAGTCCGGCCCGATGCGGACCGTGTAAACGCCGGAGACCGCGGTGTCCGGGACGCGGATCATCTGCGAGCAGAAGCCCATTTCATCCAGGCTGACCTTTTCCGTGAGGATCGTTTTTCCGTCGGGAGAAATGAGGGAGATCGTCTCGGGTGTCCCGTCGGGGCGTCCGCGGACCGGCCCGTTCATCCTGCCTGCCGGTATGCCCGGATCGGCGGAAAGAAGCTGTTTCTGCCGGATAAACGCGGCGGCGAGGAAGGACTCGCCGGGACGCACGATGCCGCGTTCCGTGAACACGAACGCCCTGCGCGGATTGAAATCCGCCTCGATGCCGTTCAAGTCGACTGGGAACCATGCGAATTCATTGTCCTTGCGGATGGCGGCGGAGTAGAGATCGCCCTTGTGTTTGGAGCGGAGCTGACTGCTGGAGATTTTGAAAAGCGCCTTGCCCGTCGAATCGGTCCTGGCAGTTTCGAGCAGCTGGTTCTTGTCCGTCCTGAGCTCGATTTCCGCATCCGCGACGGGCTTGCCGTCGGAAATGCGCCGGACGAAGACAGCCATGCCGCCCTCGGGATCGGCGACGGATGCCGCGACCATCGCGAAATCGGTCAGCGTGAACGTGCGGCGTTCGGTCTCTCGGTAATCATAGTCGCCCCAGTCGGACTTGCGGTCGTATTCGACTTCCATCACATAGCGGCCCGGTCGGAAAATCGGCCCTTCGGATCTTTCAAGCATGCCGTTGATGACGTCGGAGATGTCGAGCATGTGGTTGACCATTTCGTTGCGCGGATCGGCCAGCGTGACCGTCTTTTCGCCGACGAAATCCATCGCGTAGACGTTGTCGTTGCCCGAGGCGAACGCGAGGTTGTTTTCGAAGCCGCGGTAGATCTTGACGGTGAACTTTTTGAGGTTGCGCGCGGAATAGGGGAACTCGATCCTGCTTGAGGTAATGGGGAACACGCTGCCGTTCGTGAGGAACGAGAAGCGTTCCGTGAGCTCGGGGATCGTGACGTCGAACACCGCGTCGTTTTCGAGCGCGGCCTTGCCGGAACGGTCCATGAGGCCCTTTTTCACGCGGACGCGGTAGGTGACGCCGGGCTTGAAGCCGCCGCTCACGGTGATCGTGGAGCTGTACGCGTAGAACGAGAGATTCGGGACCGCGGGCGTGAACTCGAGCGCGTCCTTCGCGAGCTTGGACGGGAGAGAGGTCCCGTACGAGAACGAGATGTCGAGCTCGTCGTTGTACTTGTCGTAGCGTGCGGACCGGAACGCGATCGCGGAACTCTGCTGTGCGGCGGACGCGGGCCTGGTTGCGGAAGCGGAACTCTGTACGGCTGTCACGGCGGACACTGCGGAGGCTTCATCTTTGCCCGCGACAGACTGGACGGCATTATCTTCCTGATTGGGATTTTCGGGGCGGATGCCTTTCGCGCGCTGGTGCTGAACGATGTTGTACGTGACGGATGCTGCGAGCGCGAGGGCGACGAACGTGGTGGCATTGACTGCTTTTTTCATGTTTTCTTCTGGCCTTTGGAAAAATACAAAATGGGCTTTTGGGAGGGGGTGGGAAAAGGACGCTAAAAAGATACACGGAAGCGTTAAAAAATCAAGTGTGAAAACCCGAAAAATTCAAAAAATAAACAAAAAATCGTGGCGGGCCGGTTTTTGAGGCGGGAAAAACGTCCGGCGGAAGAAAAAACGGCGGACAAAAACGGACTTTTGTCAATAACCGGCATGAAAAAACAGAGAGAAAAACGCGAAAAAGGCGCGAAAGAAAACGCGAAAAAGGGACGTGAAAAAAAGTGCCGTCAGCCGGTGATGTCGGCACAGGTGAAACGCGGGGCTTCAGTTTGTGATATCGGCGCAGGTGAAACGCAGGACTTTCGCGAGGTCGGCGGGCGCAATCTCGATCTGGTAGCCGATCTTGCCCGCGCTGAAGAAGATCGCGTCGAGGCTGGCGGCGGATTCGTGGATGACCGTGCGGAACTGTTTCTTCATGCCGATGGGGGAGCATCCGCCGTGGATGTAGCCGGTGAGGGGGAACAGCTCCTTCGATTTGATCATCTCGATGGATTTTCCGTTCACGGCTTTCGCGGCTTTCTTGAGATTGAGCTCGGAATCGACCGGCACGACGAAGACGAAGTGCTCGCCGGACTTTTCGACCGTGACGAGCGTCTTGAACACGCGCGACGGGTCCTGGTTGAGCGCGGCGGCGACCTCAAGGCCGGAGACCGCGCCGGAGTCCGCGTAGCAGTGGTGCCTGAACGGGACTTTCGCCTGTTCCAGGATGCGCATGACGTTGGTTTTGAACTCGGCGGCTTTGCTCATGGTCGGAAATGCGTTTGAGGCGGAAATGAGGTGAAATCATTCCTGGTTGTTTTCGTCTTCGTCCGCATCGGCGTCCCGAAGCGTTTCCTGCGGATTCCGAGCGTGCGCGGCGATGTATTCCGACATGCGGATGAACTGGTCCACGGTGACGCGTTCCGCGCGGATGTCCGAGTCGACCGAGGCATCCGCCATGGCTCCGGCGATCACGTCCGCGCCGAAGACGGCGGCGGCCTGCTTGAACATCTTCTTGCGCCGGTGCGCGAACGAGGTGCGCGCGAGGCGGGAGAGGATGATGCGGATGTTCTGAGGCGGGATGACGGGTTTGCGTTTGAGCGCGAAGAGGGCGGAATCGACCGTGGGCTCGGGGTAGAAGACCTCGGGCGGGACCATGCGGACGATGCGGCCTTCGTAGACGGCGGAAATGCGCACGGTGAGCGCGGAATAGTCGGCGGTGCCGGGGCCCGCGAGGAAACGCTCCGCGACTTCCTTCTGGAGCATCAGGAGCATGTCGGCGGGCGGGAGCTCGAGGTCGAGCAGTTTCGCAATGACGATGGTGCCTGCGCTGTAGGGCAGGTTGGAGACGACGCGGAAATCGCCGGGGAAGAGCTCGGCGTACTTGACGCGGCAGGCGTCGGCCTCGATGAGGTGAAGTCCGAGCGGGACGACGGCTGTGCGGAGATATTCGGCGATCTTTCGGTCGAACTCGATCGCGGTCACGTCCGCGCCGGACGCCACGAGGCCGCGCGTGATGGCGCCGAGCCCGGGTCCGATCTCAAGGATGGTCTCGCCGGGCTTCGGGTCCGCCTCGTGCAGGATCTTCGCGCGAAACTGGTCGTCCACGAGGAAATTCTGTCCGAGGCGCTTGCTCGGCGCGATGCCGAGGCGTTCGAGAAGCGGTTTGAGTTCGGCTTTGACCATGGGTGCGCCTCTTCAGCAAACAGAGCCGCCCCGGCTCAGTGGTGGTGATGTCCGCCGCATCCGCAGCCGCATCCGCAGCCGCCCTGCGCGGCCGCCATGCAGTCCTTCGACATTCTGCAGGAACCGAATTCGGTCTTCGAGGCGGCGGCGAAGCGGGAGAGCAGGCGTTTCGCGCCGGACGCGCCGCATTCGGGACATTCTGGCGCGGGCGAGGAAGCGGATTTGAGCAGCGCCTCGAACTGTTTGCCGCATTTT
>JAFSZN010000039.1 GCA_017455665.1 Lentisphaeria bacterium | reverse complement strand
GTGATGCCGTGTTCGTTGCACAATTCGCTGATCCGGCAATTGCCTCTCAGCCCCTGCAGGACGATTGCAAGCTTCTCCTGCCCCGTCCAAGTTTTCTTCTTCGTGCTCATCGGTCGCCTCCTTTCACGGACTCTCTTAATATAGCACGTCTCTTAACGGGGTGCAATATACAGTGATTCCTTTGCTTCTTTCCTATTCCTCTTCTTCGAATTTGATCTTTTCTTCGTTCTTCTTTCTGTTGTCTACCACATCTTCAGGAAGCTTCGATCCATCCACGGGATAATAGTCGAACCAGTCGAAATCGGCGTGGCCGCCCGCCTGTCCTGACGTCTGCGCGTAGAGCGCCAGATAGACGCCGGTGAACCCGCCCGCCGTCTCGCTGCTGAGGAACGTGGTGTCGATGGTCCCAAGCGGGATGTATATGTAATCATTGGTGCAATAGTAGAACTCGTAGGCATCCTTCGTACCGGATACAAGCAGATACACGACGGATGAATCGAGCGGGATCTCCTTTTCCGTGTGTTCCAGGCGGCTCAGCTTGTACTTCAGGACGAGGGAAAGCTTTCCGTCGCGTTTCCGCACCGCCAGGTCGTAATGGGAATCCTTGGACATGAAGACGGTCAATCCCGCCTCGTCGCCGTCCTTCAGCCCGGAGGCGTCCAGCTTCGTCTTTGCCGAGAAGTCGATGTGCTGCTGGCGGCGGCCCAGCCACGTGGGGGAGTCGGATTCGCTGATCGTGACCTTGCACGGACGCAGACGCAGCCAGCCTTCGCGTTCGGGGAGCAGATAGCCCGCAGCGGAAACGGAATAATTCTCGTAGCGCGGAGCGCAGTTGAAGTTCCATTCCAGCCTGAGCTTCGACGTGTCGAATTCCGTGCGGACGAGTTTCTTCGCGACGGGGACCTGCGGCAGCGTCGGCACGTTCATCTCGAGCGAGATCGCGCCGTTGCCGTTCACGACCGGCCAGCCGTTTTCGTCCCATTTGACGGGCGCGAGCATCGTTTCGCGTCCGGTGATGTGATGAAATCCACCGAGCACGCGGAACCCGAGGCAGACCATCCACCAGGAGCCGTCGTGCGCCTGGATGAGGTCGGCGTGCCCGGTGCCCTGAATCGGGTTCTGGTAGCCGCGCGCCGGAGCGTGCGACAGGATCGGATTCGAGGGGCATGCCTCGAACGGGCCTCGGAGGCTGCGGCTGCGCGCGATCGTCTCGCTGTGGCCGTATTCCGTGCCGCCCTCGGCGATCATCAGGTAATACCAGCCGTCCTTTTTGTACATGTGCGGCCCCTCGGCGCAGCGTCCGCCGGTCCCGCGCCAGATGATTTCGCTCCGGCTGAGCAGACGCCCTGTCTTCAGGTCGATCTCCGCCAGGTGGATCTCGCCCGCGCCCTGCGCCGTCAGGAGATAGGTCTTTCCGTCGTCGTCGAAGAACAGGTCGGGGTCGATGCCTCCCTCTCGCACATAAATCGGGTCGGACCATTCGCCCGCCGGGTCCTTCGTCGTGACGTAGAAATTCCCCCCGCCGGACACATTGGTCGTGACCATGTAGAACGTGCCGTCGTGGTGGCGGATCGTCGGCGCGTAAATACCGTTCCAGGTCCCGATGTTCTGCAACCGGGTCTGCGCGGGACGCGTGATGCAATGGCCGATCTGCTCCCAGTGGATCAGGTCCTTGCTGTGATGGACCGGCACGCCGGGGAAATAGCAGAACGTGCTGTTCACCATGTAGTAATCGTCGCCCACGCGGCACACGCTCGGATCGGGGTAGAACCCCGGCAGGACCGGATTGCGGTAGCCGAACGCCTTCGGTTCCGCCGTCGCGTCGGGCTTCGCGGTTTGGGATTCCTGCGCGGTCGCGGAGGACGGGATCGCGATCCCAACGGCGGCGAGCACAGCGCCGAGGACAAACATCTTGAAAAACGGTTTCATGGCATGCCTCTGGTTTCAGGTCTATATTGGTCTTTTATGAGAGAACAATATATCACGGAAATGCGCCGTTTTCAAGCATGAACGCGGGGTTTCAGCGGTAGTGGAAGTAGTCGACGCTCACGAATCCCTCGTCCGCGTCGTCGTTGAACGTGTAGATGCCGATGCGGTCGCCGCGGTAGTTGCCCCACTCCAGACGGTACGGCCTGCCGAACGGCTTGAACGATTCGCCGTCGAGGCTGTAGGAATAGTGCGACTCGCCGTCCAGCCCCCAGGTCGAACGGAACCAGATGAGCATGGGCTCCCGGATCGTCTTGACAACATCCTGCCCGGCTTCCTTTTGCCTGAATGCCGGATGCAGCTCCGGGCCGCGTTCGACCCGGTCGTTGTGACGGAATTCCAGATAGGTCTTTCCGCCTTCCT
>JAFSZN010000038.1 GCA_017455665.1 Lentisphaeria bacterium | reverse complement strand
TTCAACAACAAAATCCGCTGGCTCATCCGTCAGGCGTACGGCTTCCGAGACTTGGAATACTTCAAACTCAAAATATACCAATTCCCAGAAATCAACTGCGAGAAATCACTATGATCTTTTGTCAGAAACCGTCGAAGAACCAAAAACATGGCGCAATGCTTTTCCGATGCGGAAAAGCGTTCGTCCCGGATGCCGGATGCTCCGGTGTCACAACGCGGACGGAAACGACGCGGCGGCGGATTCGACGGCGGCGTTCAGTTTCGCGAGCATGGAGAGGATGCTGCAGAGCATGGCGGCGGTGAAGATGACGGAAAAGAGAGATGTTTTGCTCATGGTCGGGTTCCTTTCAAATGGAAGAGAAGCGTTTCTGTTTTTTTGTGTTCAATAATTTGATGCCCGAGAATGCCGGTTTCTTAGCGCTGAAAGATAAAAAGTCCGCAAAAAAAGGCTGCTCCCTGACGACCGCGCTTGAAAAACGCGAAAGATGCCGCTATTTTATTAGGGCGCGCCGGAAAGGCGGCAGTTCGTTTTTCATGCTGGCAAAATCAGGAGAAATGATGAGAATACTTATCGTAGACGGGCAGGGGGGCGGCGTGGGGCGTCAGCTCGCAGCCCAGATCAAGGAGACGTTCCCCGACGTCCAGCTCATGGCGGTCGGCACGAACACCATCGCCACGTCGGCTATGCTGAAGGGCGGCGCGGACAGCGCGGCGACCGGCGAGAACGCCGTGCTCGTGGCGGCGCGGAAAGCCGATGTGATCGTCGGTCCGCTCGGGATCGTGGTGGCGGACTCCCTGGGCGGGGAGATTTCGCCCGCGATGGCGAACGCCGTGGCGCAGTCGGACGCGAAACGGATCCTGATCCCGTTCAAGAACTGCGAAAACGTGATCGTCGGCGTGTCCGACTACACGCTGGGTCGCCTGATCCAGCAGGCGGTCGACGAATTGCGGAAGATCATCGCTTGATTTTTCGATATTTCATGATATAGTATAGTCGTATTGAAAAACCGGGGGCGGCAGAAGCCGTCGCGAGGGACGCAGAAGCGTTCCGGTTCCGGATTTGTATTTTCTTGTTTTCAGCGCCTCACGAAGAGGTGCGCTGTTTCCGAAAAAGGGAAACGTACCCCGTTTTATTTCAGGAGGTCAAAAATGGCTTGTTTCAGTGCACCCCTCGCAGCCGCGATCGCGGCCGGAGTCGTCCGCCATGCCGTGAAGGGCAAGGACGCCGGCGATCCGGGAACCATCAGCTGGGCCACCAAACTCGGCTGGCTCGAAAAACTTTCCTTCGGCGGATGCGCCCTGCTGGCGTTCGAACACGTCTGGCACGGCGAGATCATCTTCCAGTTCCCGTTCCTGACCGGAGTCCGCGACGGCAACGGCGCCGAGGTCCTGCAGGAGATCATCACGGTCGGCGGGACCATGACGGCGCTCATCTTCGCCGTGTGGATCGGCATGCTGATCGTCTCTTCGCTCATCGTGAAGCGCGGCAAAACAGCTGAAGCGGAGGCGTGACCATGTGCCTGATCCTGACTGCGATCGCGGCCGTTGTCAGCACGGCGGTCTGGTATGCCTCCAAAACGATGCGCGACATGAAGATCAGCGTGCTGTGCTGGCTCTTCTGGGGCGCCGCCATCATGTGGCTGGTCGACCTGGTGTTCGAGTACGCGGAGGAGGGCGCGAAGGTCTTCGAGCCCGCGTTCGCCGACGTGCTGAACGATTCCCTGCTCGGACTCGCCGTGATCACGATCGCCCTCGTGATCTGGACCGCCGTCTATCTCATCTGCGATCCGAACGGCGTCGTGCGCTCGGCGCTGCTGAAGAAGAAATCCTGAGCGGTTTCCTTTTCGAAAAACAAAACTCTGAAAAGCATTCGACCTCATCGGAGATGTTCCGGTGAGGTCGTTTTATATTGGAAGGGGAGAAAAATGAAACGCGAGCCTTACGGCCACCAGCGTTTGATCGTGCCGATCACGAAGAGCGCGACGATGGCGAGCGGGAGCAGCGTGAAGAGGTAGTAGCGCGTCCACACCGGGAGCTTCAGCCCCTTGCCCGTGTTTGCCTCCGCGAAGAAGTTCTTCCAGCCCCAGGCCGCGGACGCGCCGCAGAAGACCACGACGAAGACCGAACCGAGCGGGAGCAGGATGTCGCTCACGAGGTAGTCCTCCAGGTCGAGGAACGTGGAGTCGCCGCCGAGCGGATGGATGCCGCTCAGCAGGTTGAATCCGAGGGCGCAAGGCAGGGAGAACAGCGTGATGACGATCGCGTTCACGAGGGCGGCTTTCCGGCGGGAGAAACGCAGCTCGTCGATCATGAACGCGATGAGGTTTTCGAAGACCGCCACGACTGTGGTGAACGCCGCCGCGCTCATGAAGAGGAAGAAGAGCGCGCCCCAGAGACGCGGCCAGACCATGTGGTTGAACACGTCCGGGAGCGAAACGAAGACCAGGCCGGGGCCGGAGGAGACGTCGATGCCGTAGGATTTGCACGCGGGGAAGATCACGATGCCGGCGAGCACGGCGACCGCGGTGTCCAGCAGGATGATGATCAGAGATTCCTTCATCAGTGAGTCTTCGCGCCCGATGTAGCTGCCGAAGATCGTGATGCTGCCCACGCCCAGACTGAGCGTGAAAAACGCCTGTCCCATTGCGGCGACCACGACCTCGGAAAGCCCCGTCTCGCGGACCGCGTCCATGCTCGGCATCAGGTAGAATTTGAGTCCATCCTTCGCGCCCGGCAGGAAGAGCGCCCGGCAGCAGAGGACCAGCAGCAGGACGAACAGCCCGCTCATCAGGATCTTTGTGACGCGCTCCACGCCGTTTTTCAGGCCCGCGCCGCAGATGGCGGATCCGGCGGCGACCGTGACGCACATGAAGACGACGTTTTTCCACGGGCTGGCGGTGAGCGCGCCGAAATGCTGCCCGATCGCCTCGGTGTTCAGCCCGGAGAGCCCGCCGAAGAGGTAGTCGAACGTGTAGCAGAGCATCCAGCCGGTCACGGTCGTGTAGAAGATCATCAGCACGGCGCATCCCATGCAGAAGATCCCGGCGGGAATCTGCCAGCGTTCCGGATGCGAATGCGTCAGCACCTTCGCCGCGCCGAAGAGCGTGCGTTTGCTTGCGCGCCCGACCGCGAGCTCCATGACCATCAGCGGCAGGCCCATCACGGCGAGGAAGAAGAGATAGAACGCGACGAAGCACGCGCCGCCGTATTTGCCGGTGACGTACGGGAAACGCCAGATGTTGCCGAGTCCGATGGCGCATCCGGCGGTGAGAAGGAGGAATCCGAGGCGGGAACCGAGCGATTCTCGGGTGTTGTCAGGCATGGGGGGGGACCTTCAGAAAAAGGAAATGTTATATTTGTCGAAAAGGGGCGGTCACTTGCTGTTGCCGCCGTCGTCGCCGCCATTGCTGTCGCCGTCGCCGCCGTCTTTTTTGTTTCCGGTCAGTTTCAGCACGAGCACGAGGGTGTTGATCACGAGATAGACGAGCAGGCCGTAGCCAAGCAGTTTATAGCCCATCATGAGCCCCCAGACCACGCCGGCGGCAAGAAGGATGTCGATCACGATCAAACCGAGTAAGTTTTTGTCTTTCATTAAAGAACTCCTGTGTCCTGAAAAAGTCCGCGTGAATAAAAACGTTGAAAAATGTACCACGTTCGTGCGGAAAAGTCAAGAAAACAATGCGATATTTACGGAAAAAGCCGCCGGGAAGCCCGCCTGATTCCGCGCGTATCCATGCGCATGTGTGCATTTTTTTAATACTTTTAAGAAAAACGGCTTGAAAAACGATCCGTCCGGGGGTATATTATATGCTTACAACCCGAAAAGCTAATGGGCTTTTGGGCGGATTGGAAACCAATAAACCAACAACCAAACCAGGAACCAAACCACTATGAGCGAAGAAAAGAAACAGGATGCACCCGTGCAGAAGAGCTACGTCATCATCGACGATAAGCTGACGATGGAAGATCTGCTGAGCGGACAGACCAAAACCGATTTCAAGGTCGACTCGATCGTCACCGGCACGATCGTCGAGAAGCGCCAGGACGGCGCGCTGGTCGACATCGGTCTGAAGGCCGAAGGGTTCATCCCCTACACCGAGTTCAAGAACTGGGAAGAAGTCAATCTGAACGATCAGATCGACGTCTATCTGGAAGAACTCGAGAACGAACAGAACCAGCCCGGGATCAGCCTGCAGAAGGCGGCCTTCATCCAGACCTGGAAGAAGATCACCTCCGACTTCGGCGAAGGCAGCGTGATCCGCGGCAAGATGAAGAAGAAAGTCAAAGGCGGCATCCTCATCGACCTCGACGGCGTGGAAGCCTTCCTCCCCGGCTCCCAGATCGATATCGGTCCCGTCAAGAACATCGACGAACTCATCGACCAGGAATACGATTTCAAGATCCTCAAGATCAACCAGGAACGCCACAACATCGTCGTTTCCCGCCGCGAACTGCTCGAAGAATCCCGCAAGGATATGCGCGCTCAGTTCCTGAAGGAAATGAAAGTCGGCGAACTCCGCAAGGGCAAAGTTAAGAACATCACCGATTTCGGCGCGTTCATCGACCTCGGCGGCGTGGACGGACTCCTTCATATCACCGATATGTCCTGGGGCCGCATCACGAACCCGAAGGAAATGCTCGAAGTCGGCCAGGAGATCGAGGTCATGGTCCTCGACATCGACTTCGCCAAGGAGCGCGTCTCCCTCGGCCTCAAGCAGAAGTCCGCGAACCCCTGGGACGACGTCGAGACCAAGTACCCCGTCGGCTCCACCGTCAAGGGCCATGTGGTCAACATCATGCCCTACGGCGCGTTCGTCGAGATCGAACAGGGCGTCGAAGGCCTCATCCACGTCTCCGAAATGTCCTGGACCAAGCGCATCACGAAGGCCAGCGACGTGGTCAGCGCCGGCGAAGAAGTCGAAGCTGTCATTCTTGAGGTCAACAAGGCCGACAAGAAGATCTCCCTCGGTCTCCGCCAGAAGACCCGCAATCCGTGGGAAGTCCTCGCCGAGATGTATCCTCCGGGAAGCCACATCAAGGGCAAAGTCCGCAACATGACGACCTACGGCGCGTTCGTCGAGATCGAAAACGACATCGACGGCATGATCCACGT
>JAFSZN010000037.1 GCA_017455665.1 Lentisphaeria bacterium | reverse complement strand
CGATGATCGGGGCGATCTTCTTGCAGTAGACGCACCATTCCGCGCCGAAGTCGATCAGGGCGGGTTTCGTGCCGACGATGCTGTCGAAATTGCTCTCGGAAAGGATATTGATGCTCATGGTCAGGTCTCCGTATCTGGTGTGGTTGCGTGTTTGATTCAGCGGTGTCGGGGACATGCGCCGCGACACCCGGACCATACTCTACTACGGATTGCCCCGTTTTTCAAGCCGTTTCGGAATCTTTTTCCGGAAAACGCGCGTTTTAGACAGAAAAAAGGCGGAACGGATCAGTGGGCGTTGACCTGCTTGTAGTCGGCGGCGAACCGCTTCATCTCCTCCTGCGAGATCAGGCCGTCGGCGCAGAGGTCCTCCATGGAACGCTGGAGCGTGCACATGCCGTCCTTCAGGCTGGTCTCGATCACGGTCTGGAGCTGGTGCGTCTTGCCCTCGCGGATGAGCGCCTGCACGGGCGGCGTGCCGATCATGATCTCGAACGCGGCGATGCGGCTGGACCCGTCGATGCTCGGGATGAGCCGCTGCGAGATCACGGCGAGCAGGGTGCTCGCGAGCTGAAGCCGGATCTGGTTCTGCTGGTACATGGGGAACGAGTCGACGATGCGGTCGACCGTCTGCGGCGCGCTGTTCGTGTGGATGGTGGCGAAGACGAGGTGTCCGGTCTCGGCGGCGGTGAGCGCGGCGGAGATGGTCTCGGTGTCGCGCATTTCGCCGACCATGATGACGTCCGGGGCTTCGCGGAGAGCGTATTTGAGGGCGGCGGCGAAACTGTGCGTATCGGCGTGAAGCTCGCGCTGCTCGATGATCGAATTGATGTTCCGGTGCACGTACTCGATCGGGTCCTCGATCGTGATGATGTGGGCGTTGCGCGTGCGGTTGATGACGTCGAGGAGCGAGGCGAGCGTGGTGGATTTGCCGCTTCCGGTCGGGCCGGTCATGAGGATGAGGCCCTGGCGTTTCGAGCACAGCCCGGACACGACCTCGGGCAGGCCGAGCTGAGCGGGCGTCGGGATCTTGACGTTCACGACGCGCGCGACCATGCCGAGCGTGCCGCGCTGGAAGAACGCGTTCACGCGGAACCGCGAGTTCGGGATGTTCAGTTCCTTGCCGAAGTCGACGGACAGCGCGAAGTCGAGCTCGCGGTTCTCCTCCAGCTCGACGCGCTGCCGCTGGTTGATCACGCTGAAGAGCAGACGCCGGACGTCGTCGTTGTCCAGCACCGGCATATTCAGCTCGCGCAGTTCGCCGTTGATGCGGAGCGTGGGGCGCACGCCCGTGGACAGGATGAGGTCGCTCGCCTTCACCTGGAGCGAGGCGAGGAAGAGCGTCCGCATGTCGACCACGGTGTCGTCGGTCGCGCCCTCAAGTTTCGAACCGTAGTAGCTGCGGAACGCGTCGACGCCGCTTTCCATGCCGCGCACGAGCAGGTCGAATTCGTCGCGGTTGTCCGCCGCGAGGCGGGCGTCGTCCAGCGCGATCTTCCCGGTCTGGTACAGGCGGAAGATGGAGCGGTTGAACGGGATCATGCCCTGTTCGATGTTGCTGCGGAGCGCGTCGTCCAGCGACCTGTAGTCGCGCCCGGCGACGAGCTTGCGGACGAGCGCCGTGCCGAGCAGGATCTCGACCGCCGGGATCATGCCGCCGCCCGAGGACGGGATCAGACGCTGCGCGACGATGCCGTTCAGCGCCGCCCCGAGGTCGGCCGCGGTCTGCTCGCGGCCTTCCTCCGGGAACATGTTGATGATGCGTTCGACCGCCTGCACCGAGCCGGACGTGTGGACCGTGCTGATGACGAGGTGTCCGGTGAGCGCGGCGTTGATGGCGACCGCGATCGTCTCCGGGTCGCGCATTTCGCCGATCACGATCACGTCCGGGTTCTCGCGGAGCGCGCTGCGGAGCGCGGAGGAGAACCCGCCCTCGCGGTGGGTATCGATCTCCCGCTGGGAGACCACGGACTGACGGTCGGAATACACGAATTCGATCGGGTCCTCCAGCGTGAGGATGTGCTTGGGCATGGTGCGGTTGATGTGGTTGATCATGGCGGCGAGCGTGGTGGATTTGCCGCAGCCCGTGGTGCCCGCCACCAGGATCAGGCCGCGCGGAGCCTCCGCGAGCTTGTCAAGCAGCGCCGGCAGGTTCAGCTCCGCCGTCAGGATGTCGTCGCCGTTCAGGATCGGGCGGATCGCCGCCGACGGCCCGCCGATGGCGCGGAAGAAGTTCACGCGGATGCGGCTGCCGTCCGGGAGCCGCCACGAGGCATCGAACGAGCCGGACTCCGCGTACGCCGCCTCGCCCCGTTCGCCGATGACCGTCCGCCGGAACGCGTCCATGGACTCCGCGGAGACAGGTCCGAATGTCCCGAGGGGCGCGACCAAGCCCCGGATGCGCGCGTTGGGCTTTTTTCCGGCGGAAAGGAAGAGGTCGGAGACGCGTGCTCCGGCGGCGAATTGCAGGATCGGCAGAATCGTATTCATCATGAAACCCTTCGGGTTGTTTTCTGTTTTCGCATTAAAATATCCGTGAAACTGTGATTTGTCAAGCCTTGCGAACAAGAAAACGCAAGCGAAAAGTGCCGGATCGGCGAAAAAACGCGGAAAAACGCGGAAAATATGGAAAATGCGCTTTGATGAATCCGAATCCTGTGCTATATTGTTTAAGAATACTCTTTTTTCAAACCGAAACACTTTTTGCACGACATCACGAGGTGCGGCATGGCTCTCTGGGGCGGAAGGTTCGCCGAACAAACGCAACGCAGCGTCCAGGACTTTACCGAGTCCATTTCCTACGATAAACGTCTTTACAAACACGACATCGCCGGCAGCATGGCGCACGCCGCCATGCTCGGCGCCGCCGGGATCATCCCGAAGGAATCCGCCGACGCCATCTGCCGCAAGCTCGCCGTCCTGAAGCGCAAAATCGCCGAAGGCAAGATGGAGTTCAAGGTCGAGTTGGAAGACATCCACATGCACATCGAGACCGCGCTGACCGAAGCGCTCGGCCCCGAGGGAGCGCGTGTTCATACCGCACGCAGCCGCAATGACCAGATCGCGCTCGACATCCGCCTGTATCTGCGCGACGAGATCGACGACCTGATGAAGGAGATCCGCACGCTCCAGACCGCGCTGGTGAAGAAGGCCGACGAGCACAGGCGCACCATCATGCCCGGCTTTACGCACATGCAGCACGCCCAGCCCGTCCTGCTGGCGCATCACCTGCTCGCCTACGTCGAGATGTTCGCCCGCGACGCCGAACGCCTCGCCGACGCACGCAAACGCATCAACGTGATGCCGCTCGGTTCGGGCGCCATCGCCGGGACCACGCTCCCGATCGACCGCGAATTCGTTCGCAAGCGCCTGAAATTCCCGAAGATGACGCGGAACAGCATGGATGCCGTCGCCGACCGTGATTTCGCCTGCGAACTCCTCGCCGCGCTCTCCATCTTCGCCATGCACGTCTCCCGCCTCTCCGAGGATCTCATCCTTTGGATGTCGCAGGAATTCTCGTTCGTCACGTTCGGCGACGCCTTCTGCACCGGCTCCAGCCTCATGCCGCAGAAGAAGAATCCCGACATCGCCGAGCTTTCCCGCGGCAAGACCGGCCGCATCTACGGCGACCTGACCGCGCTCCTCACCATCTGCAAGGGTCTTCCGCTGACCTACAACCGCGACCTGCAGGAAGACAAGGAGCCGCTCTTCGACGCCATCGACACCGTCCACGCCATCCTCAGCGTCTACCCCTCCATGATCGACTCCATGAAGGTCAACAAGGACGCGATGCTGAAGGCTGCGTCCGATCCCGGCCTCATGGCGACCGACCTCGCCGAAGCGCTCGTCCGCAAGGGCGTGCCGTTCCGGTTCGCCCACCACAAGGTCGGCGCGCTCGTCAAATTCGCCGCCGATCGCAACAAGCTCCTGAACGAACTTACGCTGAAGGAGATGAAGAGCGTGTTCCCGGAGGCGGACGCTTCCATGCTGAAACTTTTCGCTCCGGCGCATGCCGTCGAAGGCCGCGACGTTTACGGCGCAACCGGTTTCAAGCAGGTCGCCTCCCAGGTCGAATTCTGGAAAAAGGAGCTCCGGATCCCGTCATGACGCGTTTCAACCGGACATTTCTGATCGGCGCGGCCGCCGGGTTCCTCTGCCTCTGCGGCGTTTCCGGCGCCGGGGCGCAGGACATATTCCGGCGTCCCGCCATGGAGGCGTTTGTCGACAAGGACACCCTGCTGGTGTTTCCCGCCCAGGTCGACACGTTCCAGAAAGTCCGCGTCCGCAAAAACGAAAATCCGGTGTTCGGCACGGTCGTCCGCTACGAAAACGAATCGGGCGCCTGCGCCGACGTGTACATCTATTCGCTTGACAACGCCGCGAAGCCGGTTCACAGGGACATGTTTGAAAAGCACTGCCTGGAGACCGACCGGGGCATCCTGAACCTGTCCGCACAGAATCCGAAGATCAAGGTCGAACGCCTTGATGCACCCGCCCGGAATGTGTCCTCGGGCGGATACGAGGCGCATTACCGGATTCGGAACGGTTCCACGCAGATGGACTCCGTGCTGTATCTTGCGCTTTATAAGGGCAAGCTTATCAAGGTCCGCATCTCCTATTCCCCGGAGGATACGGACGAGGTCACTCACGCCCGGCTTTTCATCGACGCCGTTGCCGCCATGCTGGACAAGGACAATTCCGCGGACGCAAAAAAGACGGAAGACCGGCAGGACAAGCCGGAAAACAATGCCGATGTTCCGAAATCAGGGGCACAGTCCTGACCTTTGAAGCAAAAAGATACGCGAGTCAATGCTTCGTCTTTCAATTTGAGGATGTCTTTTTCCCGAGGAACCTGCCCCTATGTCCGAAGCCAAGCCTTTCGCCATTCCCGAGGAAGAGTTCGAGGAGGAATATGTCCGTCCTTCGAGCGGACCCGGCGGCCAGCATCAGAACAAGACCGAAAACGGCGTCCGCCTGCAGTGGAATGTCGCGGCGACAACTGTCCTGACCGATGCCCAGAAGGAACGTCTCCGCGTCCTCGCCTTGCCGTATATGCAGGATGACCTGCTCGTCGTCATGGAGCGTTCCAGCCGCAGCCTCGCACGCAACCGCGAACGTGCCCGTGAACGCATCCGCGAGCTTGCCCTTGCCGCGCTTCCCGAGCCTCGCAAACGCCGTCCCACCAAGCCGACGAAGGCATCGAAGGAACGCCGCCTGAAGGAAAAAGCCGCACGCGGCCGCATCAAGGCGCTTCGTTCCAAGCGCGACACAGGCGACTGATCCGTCCTTTGTTCAAGCACAAAAAACGGGGCGGCAGACTCGATCGCCACCCCGAAAACTTCCATTTTGTACTTGATTCGCCTTATACCTTCGGCAGTTTCTGGACAAACCGGAACTGCACTCTCTGCGGCGAGGACGTGATCTCCTGTTTGATTGTCGAGGATACAGGGGTGGGATGCCCCAGACGTGAGGTCGCGCGCGCTGGTGACCGGAGCACCTGGGAACTGCGCGGCGACGATTTCCGCAGTTTTGCCTGGATCGTCGCGATGTCGGACTGCAGCTTCGCGATTTCCATCTGGTCCGCCTTGTAGCGCTCGATCAGGTCGGAAACGAGCGACAGACGGCTTTCGCACGGATACTTGAACATGCCGGTTTGCTCCAGGAATTTGAATACGATGTCGCTTCCCCAGGAATCCATCGCGGTTGCGAGGATCTCGCGGGTCAGGTTCGGGATCGTCAGCAGTTTATTCACCGCGTCCTGGCAGAATGCGCTGTGGATGGCATCAAGCACGGAGACGTTCATTTCGTATGCGTTGCGGTCCCGCAGGAACTTTTCCATCAGGGGAAGAGTCTTGCTGGCTTCGCAGAGGTCCCTGAATTGTTCGCCGTCCGGCATCTTCGTGGACACCCCGCCCCCGAAATGATACCGGTAGCACGGCTCCGTCGTGACGCTCCGGTAGGATTCCGCGAAATAGAAGATGAAGAACGACAGGTACAGGTCCGTGTAATGATGAAGCTGGATGTCCGGCATTGCCCCGACCGCTTCCTTGCAGACCTTCGCGCGGTAGATCTTGTTCCATAGATTGTGCGGAAACCTGTGGTTCACGAAGCAGTCGTACAGGATGTTCGCGCCGTGCAGCTCCATGGCGCGCGAGTTGAAATAGGAAAAGAACCGGTCAAGCGCAATGTTCTTCTGGGGTTCCGCTTCGATCTCAACGCAGAACTGGACGATGTCGCTTTTTGATTTCTCGATCAGCGATACGGCGGTTTCGCATGCGCCCGGCAGGAGCCGGTCGTCCGCGTCCGCGAACATGATGTACTCGCCCTGAGCGTCCAGCAACGCCAGTTTACGGGCAAGGACCGTGCCCAGACGCCGCTGAAACGAAGATGCACGGACACGGGGTTCGCGGTTGACATATTCCTGAAGGATATAGGCGGACCTGTCGGAAGACGCATCGTCGACGCAGATGATCTCCAGGTCCTTGAACGACTGTGCCAGGATGGCGTCGATGCATCGTTTCAGGGACAACTCTTCATTGTGGACAGGGACGATGATGGAAAGTTTCGGCATGGATTTATCTTTCGGGCAGCAAGTGTGTCTTCGATGGATCTGAAGATACGGACCCCCAGGAAGACTTGCACAGGAGTCCGGACCGCCTGACCGGAAAGATGGCCATGCAAAACATATAACGTGCGGAATGTCCCGAAATTGTGTCCCGATGGTATTTTTTTTAACTTTTTGCCCCTTAATAATTTTAACTGAATAAAAATTGAAAAATATGCATCATATACACATGTCTTTTTACACATTATGCTCCCGTTCAAACAAAAGGCATTTGCGAAAAAAAGACGTCCGGCTCGCGTGGGGCCGGACGCCGTAAATCGGATCGATGGCTGGTGAAACGGCTCTCCCGTTCCACTCCGTGCCCGGACGCGGTCGGGCACTGCCGCAGTAGAGTCTTTGCCTCCTCAGTCTTCCCAGAACCAGATGAAGTGAAGGCTTCCCGGATTGTCGTCGCCGATCGGGGTCCTGTGCGTCTTGAACGGGATGAAGCAGACGACCCAGTCGTTGACCGCGGATTCCGCACGCGCGCCGTCCACGATCTGGACAGGCTCGTTTGTCTTGGCGTCGATGATGTTGAAGAAGAAGCGGCCCCAGGCGGTGCGATGGAGACGCATGAGGATCGGGATTTCCGGGATCACGATGGAGAGGTTGGCCCACGGGATCGGGATCGGGAGGGACGGGATGCCGAGGAGGAACTTGTCCATGTCGGTGGCGAGCACGCTGCTGGTCGCCTTGAAGATGTAGTCGGCATCGGCGGCATCCTTCACCACGATGGTGCCGAAGCGGGCGAGATGCAGTTCGATGTACGCCATGAGGAATTCCTTGTCGACCTGCGGAGCCAGGTTCGAATAGTCCATGAAGACTTTCTTGCCCGCGTAGGACTCGAAGTCGATGGACGAGATGCCGCGTTCCACGACCGTGCTGAGCAGCATTTCTTCCACGGAGTTGCGTGCTGTATTCGTGATGGACGGGGTGGAGCAGGCCGTGCAGATGAGGGCCGCGGCCGCCGCGAAAAGAAGGAACAAGTGTTTCATAACTCGGTCTTTCCGGAATGCTTTCCGGCATTCCTGGGTTGTTGATATGTTGTTGATGTGTAGGATGTGTGTATAGAACAAAAAACTGCGGCAGGACGCTGTCGGCAGTCGTATCGAATACTATAGCATATTTTTCTCTTAAAACAAACGCGAAATACGACAAAACGGAAAGAAAACGGAAAAAAAGTCAAAAAAGCTCATATCCGGGTTGAAATAACGGTGAAAGCATGCTATATTAGATGGATTACACCATATACAAAACGAACGAAACACAACAAGCTGCAACCCCTCAGAGAGGAACAGCCGGAGTGCTTTTGCGCAGCTCCGGGAACAAGGTGAAACCATGAAAAGAACGTATCAGCCTTCCGTCATCAAACGCGCCCGCAAATATGGATTCCGTGCCAGAATGGCAACCAAAAGCGGCCGCCAGGTCCTTGCCAGAAGAAGAGCGAAAGGGCGCAAACGCCTGACCGTCATCTGAGAAGGGAACACGCCGTGGAAATTGGGCGCAGCAGCCTGAGGAAACAGGAAAAGCTCCGCACCCGAAAGGATTTCGATGCGCTCAAGGAACACGGGAAAGCCTGCCGGGACCCGTTCTTTACGGTCCTGGTGCAGGCGGCGGAGCCGGACGATCCGGTTCAGAACCTCAGGTACGGCATCATCTGCAGCCGGAAACTGCATCATTCGGCGGTCGTCCGCAATCGTGCGAGACGCCTGATCACAGAGACCTTCCGGCTGTGCAAGGAGATCATCCTGCCATGCGGCATTCTGGTCATTCCGCGTCGCGCCATCTTCGGCGCAAAACAGCAGGAAGTGCAGGAACATCTGCTCCGGACACTGAAAAAAGCCGGACTGGTCCGGGAAAAACAAACTGCGGACATCCCGTCCGCGAACTCTTGATTTTTCCCATCCGCGCATATCGCCGCTGGATTTCCCCGCTGTTTCCCCCGTGCTGCCGGTTCACGCCGACTTGCTCCCAGTATGCGATCGAAGCCGTCAGAGTCCACGGGATTCTGCGCGGACTGGCGCTGAGCTGCTGGCGGATCCTCAGATGCAATCCCTGGTGCCGGGGCGGTTATGACCCCGTTCCTCCGAAACGTTCCAGGAAGGAATAACGAGTGAATTTCAAATTCGACAAAGACACTGTCCTCATCGTGCTCGTCGGCTGCCTGCTCATGGGCGGCTGGCTGATTTACATGCCCAAATACCAGGCGAAGCGCGCCGCGGAATACCAGAAGATGCTGGAGACCACGCAGCAGAGCGCTCCGGCGCAGCAGGCAAACGCGAATCCCGGCGCGTCCTCTGCTTCCGCCCAGACGGTTGTCGCTGACCCCGGCGCCGGACAGACCCCGTCCGAAACCGCCGCCGGAACCGTTTCCGCGCTGACGGAAACGAAGACTGTTTCCCTCGAAAACAAGCTGTTCCGCGTGACGATCGACGGCCTGACCGGCTCGCTTTCCAGCGCCAAGCTGCTGGATCCCCGCTACAAGCTCAAAGATTCCGGCGAGGCCATCGAGCTGTTCCGCGACGGCGCATACCGCACGTTCGAGCTCAAAACCAATCCTGGCCTTGTCCCCGTCTCGCTGGATGTGAAGGAAAACGGCCCGCTCTCCGCGGAAGTCGTCCGCACGTTCGCAAACGGTCTCAAACTGACCCAGACGTTCACCCTCCCGGAAGACAACTACATGGTCGTCTGCGATTACGCCTGGACCAATCCCGCGTCCGCCGCGGTCACGGTCGACGGACTCGGCGTCCGCCTCGCGGGACTTCCGCAGGTCAAGGACCTTACCGGCGACAAGGTCTACAGCGAACGCCTGAACGTCGATTTCTGCAAGGTCGGAAGCGGCATGTGCGATTCCGCCGATCCGCAGGTCAAATCGCAGGAGAAATTCGACAAGAAGACCACTTGCGATTCCCCCGTCGCCTGGATCGGCTCCTCCAACAAGTATTTCGCCTCGCTTCTTTTCGCCGCCGACGCGAAGCCGTTTGCTTCCACCTTCGGCGAGCGCATCTGGAAATTCCCCGCCGGCAGCAGCAACGAAAAAGACCTCTACGCCGTGCCGTCCATGACCGGCGATTTTGGCACCGTCACGTTCGCGCCCGGCGCGGACACCGTGAAATTCTCCCTGAAGACCTACTGCGGCCCGAAGGAAATGGCGCGCATCCGTGCGCTCGGTTCCTCCGTCATGGGCGTGATGCATATTTCCTATTATTCCTGGTTCGAGTTCATCGCGCGTCCCATGGTCATGCTCCTGAACTGGCTGAAGAGCCTCTGCGGCTCCTACGGCATCGCGATCATTCTCCTCACGCTCATCGTCCGCATCCTCTTCTGGCCGGTCACGCAGAAGGCAAACAGCTCCATGCGCCGCATGCAGAAGCTCCAGCCGAAGATCAAAGCGCTTCAGGAGCAGTACAAGGAGACTCCGATGGACACGCCGGACGACACCTCGCGCAAGAAAGCCGAGCTGAACCAGAAGATGATGGAGCTGTACCGTACGGAAAAAGTCAATCCCGTCGGCGGCTGCCTTCCCATCCTGCTTCAGATCCCCGTCTTCATCGCGCTCTACTCCGCGCTGGATTCCGCCGTCGAACTCCGCAACGTGCCGTTCCTCTGGTGCACCGACCTCTCGCGTCCCGACCTTGTCGGCCCGACGCTTCCCTTTGCGCTGCCCTTCATCGGCCAGGTCGGATTCCATCCGCTCGTGATCGCCATGACGGCGCTCATGATCGTCCAGCAGAAGATGACGCCCACCACGGGCGATTCCGCGCAACAGAAGATGATGATGCTCATGCCCGTCATCATGCTGTTCATGTTCTATAATCTCCCGTCCGGCCTGACGCTTTACTGGACGGTCAGTCAGATATTCAGCATCCTTCAAATGAAATACGGGCAGATCGCCGCGAAGCGGGACGAAGCGCGTCAGAACAGTACCCCGCAGAAGGCATAAACCAGCCCCAACCCCGGAGAATTCAATGGAACTCGAAGAAAACGCCGCGGCCGATACCCAGGCCATGGAAAATGCAGGAGCCGCAACGGAAACCGCGGCAGAAACCGTAACGACCGATGAGATCAAAGCTGTCCCCATGGACGCCTCCGCCGAAACGAACGACGGCGGTTTTGACGAAGCCAATGCGGACGCCCCCGCGCAGACACGCGGCGAGCATCCCCGCAGGAACCCCCCGCCGGTCAAGCCCGCTTCCCCCGAATCCATGGAGGAAGCCAGAAGCGTCCTCGCCCACATGCTTGATTTCCTCGGCGTCGACGCCAACGTCCGCGTGGAAAACAAGCCCCGCTCCGTGAACCTCTATGTCTCCACCGAGGAACCCGGCCGCGTGATCGGTCACCACGGCAAGACCCTGGAAAACCTCCAGCTCATCGTGAACCGCATCATGCAGAAGACCGATTCCGAGTTCCCGAAACTCTACATCGACATGGAAGGCCCCCGCGAACGCCGCACCGAACGCCGCATCGAACGCACCGACCGTGCCGAACGCGGCGAACGTCCCGAACGCGGCGAACGTCCCCGCAGGGAGTTCCGCGGTGACAGAGGCGACCGCAGAGACCGTTTCGAAGGCCGCCGCGGATCGTCGTTCTCCCACGATGAAGTCCTCCGCCAGCAGGCGCTCGACGCCGCCAAGGAAGTCCATCAGTGGGGTTCCCCGAAGACCCTGCCTCCGATGAACTCCCACGACCGCAGGATCGTCCACATCACGCTCGAAGGCGATGCCGGCCTGACCACCAATAGCATCGGCGACGGCGAAAAGCGCTCCGTCGTCATCGCGCTGAAGGAAGAAGTCAACGCCTGATCGCTTAAAGCAATCAATCGCTTTTGATGAAAGCCGCCGCGTCAAAAACGGCGGCTTTTTTCTGCCCTGATTCCTGCATTTTTGCCGTGAATCCGGACATAAAAAAACGGCGGCATCCGCAATCAGGATACCGCCGTATCTTTTGTCTTTATCCGTGCCTGAGCGAAGCCAGGCACTATTTTGTGGAGACTTTGTCTCCCAGTGCAGGCGTTGCCTGCTCAGCCGACCGTCAGGCCGGGCTCGGAGTCGCCGCCGTCCACGGTCACGAGCTTCAGGCTGTTCTCGCTCTTTGCCGCGAGGAGCATGCCGCAGGACTCGAATCCGGCGATCTTCGCGGGCATGAGGTTGGCGACAACGATGATGGTCTTGCCGACCACGTCCTCCGGCGCGTACTGCTGGGCAATGCCCGCCACGAGCGAACGCACGTCGCCGTTTCCGAGGTCGACTTTCAGGTGGAGCAGCCGCGTCTTGCCTTCGATGCGCTCGGCCTCCAGGATCTTCGCGGTGCGAAGCTGCGTCTTGAAGAACTGTTCGATCGTGACCATGCCTTCCGGCACCACGGCGTCTTTGGTCTTCGGCGCTTTGACTTCCTGCTTTTTCTGCTTCTCCGGCTTCGCGGGGGCGGCCTCTTCGGCCTTCTCGACCACGATGCGAGGGAAAAGCGGGGGCATGTCGACCATGGTGCGCTTCGTGCTAGAGCCGGGGTCGGCGAACTCGCTGAGCGACTTGAAGTCGGTCTTCGTGATCTCCTCCTCGGAGAGTCCGAGCGAACGGCGAAGCTGCGTCATCTTTTCGGGCATGATCGGGAAGAGCAGGCCGGACACGATCTCGAGCGTCTGCGCCGCGGTGTACAGCACTGCCGCCAGGCGGTCGGTCTTGCCTTCCTTCGCGAGCGTCCACGGCGCCGTGCGCTCCAGGAACTTGTTCGCCTCGCGGACCACGTTCATGACGGCGGCGATCCCGCGGTCGAGCTTCATGGCGTTGAGCTCGCTTTCAAGCTGCTTCACGGCGAGCCCCGCCTTGGAGAGCAGTTCCAATTCGAGCGGCTGGAGCGGCGGCGGAGCGGGGAGCGTGCCGCCGAAGTTCTTGATGGAGAGCTTCACCACGCGCGAAAGCAGGTTGCCGAGGTCGTTCGCGAGGTCGGTGTTGAACCGCTGGAGGAAGTCTTCCTCGGTGAACGACGCGTCGTTGCCGGGCGTCATGGCGGCGAGCAGGAAGTAGCGGAACGCGTCCACGCCGTACTTGTCCGCCATGTCCATCGGGTTCACCACGTTGCCGAGCGACTTGCTCATCTTGCGGCTTCCGGTGAGCCACCAGCCGTGCGCGAAGATGGTCTTCGGCATCGGGAGCCCGATCGCCTTGAGCATGGTCGGCCAGTACACGCTGTGCGTGGTGAGGATGTCTTTTCCGATCAGATGGATGCAGCTGGTCCAGTAGCGCTCGAAACGCGCCTGGTCCACGCCGTAGCCGATCGCGGAGATGTAGTTGATCAGCGCGTCGAACCACACGTAGCATACGTAGTCCTGGTCGAAAGGCAGTTCGATGCCCCAGGAGAGGCGGGATTTCGGACGGGAGATGCAGAGGTCCTCCAGCGGCTTGCGGAGGACTCCAAGCGTCTCGTTTGCGCGGAACGCCGGCTGGATGAAGTCCGGGTGCTCGGTGATGTACTGGATGAGCCAGTCCTGGTACTTGCTCATGCGGAAGAAATAGTTGCTCTCGACGATGGTGTCGACTTCGCGCTGGCAGTCCGGGCAGAGCTTGCCGTCGATCAGGTCCTTCTCCGTGAAGAACCGTTCGCAGCCCACGCAGTAGTAGCCCTTGTACTCGGCCTTGTAGATGAGGTCGCGGTCGTAGAGGTCCTGCATGATGGC
The DNA here is from genome assembly GCA_017455665.1 of Lentisphaeria bacterium. Taxonomy (GTDB): domain Bacteria; phylum Verrucomicrobiota; class Lentisphaeria; order Victivallales; family UBA1829; genus UBA1732. Next base: position 1,818 of record JAFSZN010000037.1, on the reverse strand, counting down.
GCGGACGATCTTCTTGTGGCGTTCCTCGGTCGTGCGGATGAAATCGTCGTTCGTGATGCCGAGGCGTTTCCAGAGCTCCTGGAACCGGACCACGGTGGTATTGCACTGTTCGATCGGGGTCAGACCGTTCTTCGCGGCGGCTTTCTCGACCTTCTGGCCGTGTTCGTCGGTGCCGGTCAGGAACCAGACGTCGTCGCCCGCGGCGCGGTGCCAGCGCGCGAGGACGTCGGCGAGGACGGTCGTGTAGGCATGCCCGATGTGGGGCTTGTCGTTGACGTAGTAGATCGGGGTCGTGACGTAAAATGTGCTATTGCTCATTGGCATGTTCCTTTCTTCTGTGTCAGAGGTAGCGGTCCAGCTCGGCGCGGACGCGCTGCGCCAGGACTTCGGCGGCCTGTTCCACCGGGATCATCTCGGAGTCGCGGGAGGCGCGCGTGCGGAACTCGACCATGCCGTTCGCGAGCGTCTTCGGGGAGACGATCACGCGGAACGGGATGCCGAGGAGGTCGGCGTCGCTGAACATGAACCCGGCTTTTTCACCGCGGTCGTCGTACAGGACTTCCACGCCCTTCGCCTGAAGGTCTTTGTACAGCGCCTCCGCCTTTTCGCCGGACTCGGTGCCGTTCGGCTGGAGCGCCACGATGTGGACCTGGTACGGCGCGATGGACATCGGCCAGATCGGGCCGTAGTCGTCATGGTTGTCCTCGATAACGGAAGCCATGGTGCGGCCGACGCCGATGCCGTAGCAGCCCATGTACATCGGCTTGGACTTGCCGTCCTTGTCCAGGTAGTTCACCTTCATCGACTTCGAATACTTCAGGCCGAGCTGGAAGATGTTGCCGATCTCAATGCCGTGTTTGAACACGAGCGGCTCGCCGGTCACGGGGCAAGGGTCGCCCTCGCGCACGCACGCCACGTCCGCCACCAGGCCGCCCGTCATGTCGCGCCCGTAGTTGAAGTTCTTGTAGTGGAATCCTTCCTCGTTCGCGCCGACCACCAGGTTCAATGTCCCGGCCGCGGACGGGTCGATCACGAGGCGGACCTTGCCCGGGACTTCGGCGATGCCGACCGGGGAGGCGTATCCGGGGACGGCGCCGCAGGCGCGGATGAGGTTGTCGTCGGCGAACTTGATCGCGTTGAGCCCGAGCACGTTTTTGAGCTTGCACTCGTTGACCTCGAAGTCGCCGCGGATGAGCACGAAGATCAGCTCCTTGCCGTCCTCGGTGCTGTAGAACACCGCCTTGCCGGTCTGAGCGGGCGTCACGTTCAGGAACGTCGCGACTTCCTCGATGGTCTTGCTGTGCGGCGTGGCGACCTTCTCGAGCGGGAGCTCTTCGCCGCTGCGCTCGAATTTCAGCCCGGACACCGCCACCTCGCGGTTCGCCTTGTAGCTCTTGCCGTCCGGCGACAGGAAGATGTTGTCCTCGCCGCAGTCCGCCAGGAGCATGAACTCGTGCGACACGCTGCCGCCCATCATGCCGGTGTTGGACAGGATGGACACGACGTGCTTCATGCCGACGCGGCGGAAGATGCGTTCGTAGGCGGTGTGGAGCTCCTGATAATACGCGTCCAGGTCCTCCTGCGAGGTGTGGAAACTGTACGCGTCCTTCATGGTGAACTCGCGGACGCGAAGCAGGCCGGCACGCGGACGCGCCTCGTCGCGGTACTTGGTCTGGATCTGGTAGATCATCACGGGCAGCTGCTTGTAGCTGTTGATCTCGGTACGGACCAGCGCGGTGACGCACTCCTCGTGGGTCATGGCAAGGAGCATGTCCTTGTCGTTCCGGTCCCGGAAGCGGAGCAGTTCCGCCCCCACGG
>JAFSZN010000036.1 GCA_017455665.1 Lentisphaeria bacterium | reverse complement strand
GGGCATCTCTATTAATTGCTGCAGATTTCCGGAATCATCCTTGAAAGAGGACCTCGCGCGGGATATATTATTGTAACTTCGGAACAGCACAGGAGAAAACAATGGTGAATGGCTTTTTTGACGTTGAGAACCGCCTGGACTATTTGACTGCCAACGGCGACATCCTTCCGACCTTGAAGAATCTGATTCCGTGGGAGGACTTCCGAAGCGACCTTGAGGTTATCTATGCTCACGAGCGCAAAAGCAACGCCGGACGTCGACCGTTCGATGTGGTGATGATGTTCAAGATTCTGATTCTGCAATCGCTGTACAACCTGAGCGACGACGAAATGGAGTATCAGATCATGGACCGTCTGAGCTTCATGCGTTTCCTCGGACTGGACCTTGACAGCCGTGTGCCTGATGCGAAAACGATCTGGCTGTTCCGCTCAAAACTGGAAACGTTCCACCTGACCCGGAAGCTGTTCGACAAGTTCAGCGAGTTTCTGGCAAGTTCGGGCTTTGAGGCTCGCAAGGGGCAGATTGTGGATGCTACGATCGTCCGGGTGCCGATTCAGCGCAACACGAGGAAGGAAAACGAGGCGATCAAGGAGGGAAAACCGCCCGTCGAGAACTGGAGCGAGGCGAAAAAGTGCCAGAAGGATACGGATGCACGCTGGACGAAGAAACGGGGCAAAAACTACTTCGGCTACAAGAATCATGTTGAGGTGGACGTCAAGCACAAGCTCATCAGGAAGTACAAGGTTACCGATGCTTCTGTTCATGACAGCAGGGTTTTCGAGGATATTCTGGACGAAACCAACACCAGCCGGGATGTTTATGCGGACAGCGCGTACCGTTCGGCGGAGCACGAAGCCGAGCTGAAAGCATTGAAGTTCCGAGCTCATCTGCAACGGAAAGGATGCCGGGGACGGCCCTTGACCTCATGGGAGAAGCAGGGGAACCGGACCCGATCCAAGACCCGATCCAGGATAGAACATGTGTTCGGGGCGATGGTTCAACGAGCTGGAAACGTTATTCTGAGGACAATCGGGATAAAGGCCGCCGAGGTGAAGCTGGGGTTGCGGAACCTCGCATACAACATGGACAGATACTGCACTTTGATGTTACAAGCCGCATAAAATGGAGGGTTTCATCGAGAAAATCACAGAAAAAAACTATTTTTCCCGTCTTTAAGCCTTGACAAAACGATAGAAAAGGCTTATTTTATGGTAACGAAGAATCGCATCCGGCGATTCTTATCCGTCAACAACCGAACACTCTCTCAAAAACGAATTGATAGAGGTTCCCATAAATATTTATAGACGCGCCCGAAAACAATCGGACGGTTGTTTCCCCGTGCGCGGCGGCACGTCCTCCGAAATCGAAAACGACAACCAACCATCCATGAGGTGAATGATGTCCTATTATTTCATAGAAGACAGAACCGTTTCGGGCTTATCCGTATACCGGACGGATAATCCCACCATAATCAATATTGCCAGTAATGGCGTGACTGTGGATACTATTATGATGACGGGTTCCATGCTGATCGGATCCGGGGGAACAGCAATCAATACTTCCTTAACAGAATGGGGCTGGAATTACGATAGCGGGGATTACACTACAATACTCGTCAATAGGGGCGGCGTGGCGATCCGGACACTCTTGAGTTGCGGCGAAATGCGTGTTTCCTCAGCTGGCGTGGCGAGCGAGACCCAAATAACGGGCGGGCACATGTATGTTTCCAGCGGCGGTACGGCATACGACACGAATCTCAAAAACAGTTATAATGGCAGATTGAACGTATGCGACGGCGGCGTGGTGAGCAATACCGTCGCATCCGGCGACATGTACGTCTCCAGCGGCGGCACGGCCGTCCACAACAGCATTTTTATCCAATCAGGATATAGCGGCTATCATGGATCATTGACCGTCGAAACAGGCGGTTATGCGCTTTTCAACAGCATATTCAGCTGTGCCTCCATGAACGTGCTCGGCAGGGCGGACTCCAGCTACGCAAGCGACGGCACAATCAATGTCTATGGCGGCGGCACGGCGACCCAGATCGTCCTGGACAATGGCTCCATGCATGTTTCCAGCGGCGGCGAGGCGAGCCACACCACGCTCAGAGGAGAAAGTTATCTCACCGTCGAAAAGGGCGGCTATGCGTTCAAGCCCACCGTATTTGCCGGAGGCACCCTGCTGGTTAGCGGCGGCGGGGTGCAGAGCGCGGTGCTGTCATCCGGCGCAAGGGCAACCGTCATGAGCAGCGCCGTCAGCATGTACGACAGCAGCCATGCCTCCGGCTACATGGTCTCGACGATCGTTAGTTCGGGTGCGGCATTTCAAGTCGTTTCCGGCAGTGTGGCAAGCAAGACTGTTGTGAACGGCGGCGAAATGTATGTTGTTTCCAATGCACTGGCGAAGGACAACGTCTTGAGCAACAACGCCCAAATGAATGTCGGCTACAATGGCGAAGCGAGCATTACCACGGTCGACGAAGACGGTAAATTGTTTGTTAAAAACGGCGGCGCGGTGGACAGTACCTACCTCACGAACAGCGGCGGTCTGTTCGTTTCCTCCGGCGGCACGGCGAACCGGACCAGCACGAACGTCGGCATTCTGAGCATCGACGCTGGCGCCCGTGCGTGGATCACGAACCTGTTCGCGGGCAGCATGTATGTCTGCGGCGCTGCCAGCATGACCACGTTAGAGGCCGAGGGAAGCATGTATGTCTCCAGCGGCGGATCGGCGGAACGGAACTTCGTCAGCAGCGGCGGCAAGCTGTACGTTCTCAAAGAAGGCGAGGCGAACAGCACCACCGTGTACGATTACGGCCTGGCGTACATCTCTTCCGGCGCTCTGGCAAACTACACCGGCGTGTCCAGCGGCGGCGTGCTGTACGTCTACGCCGGAGCCTCTGCGAAAACCGTCTGGGTGGAAGACCAGGGAACCGCTCACGTCTCCGGCACGGTCCTCTCCGCCTTCGTGTCCAGCGGCGGCAGGCTGAACGTCTCCAGCGGCGGATCGGCGTCGGACATCACCCTGTACGGCGCGCGGGACGGGTCCGGCAGCCAGGGCGGAGCATTGTTCCTTGCCGGCAGCGGGGAATCCGCCACGGTGAACCCGGGCGGCCGTCTGATCGTCAGTTCCGGCGGCGTGCAAAACGGGGCGGCCGTACTCTCCGGCGGCAGGATGAACGTACGGTCCGGCGGAAAGATCACCGGCATGATTTCGCTGGACAACGGCGCCGATGTCACGGTGTCGTCGGGCGGCACCGTCGATTTCGACCTCACATGGCTCTACGGGAACGCAACGCCGCGGGTGAACGACCTGTCCCTGGTCAAGGGATCGCCTTCCTTCACCATCACGATGGACCTGTCCCTGGGGGCGGGGACGTACACGCTTGCCGGCGGCGCGGCGGGATTCAAAAAGACCATCACCGTGAAGGATGCAAGGGGAACCACGTTCGGCACGCTCACGGTCGGCGGAGAAGAGCTGGACATCCGCGGACAGAAATACACGCTGAACCTGTCCGACGACGGGGTCCTCTCTGTCAAGCTCGAAGGTGTCGCCGACAACACGCTTTTCACCGGAGACCTGACCGAAACGAAATACATTTCCGCAGGCTCTTCCGCGGTCGAGGTCAACGTCAACGATTCCGGCAATCTCATCATCCTCACCGGGGGCCTGGCGAGCCGGACCACTGTCAATTCCGGCGGCGGACTCCAGGTTTCCTCCGGCGGCACGGCGGGCTTGATCACAGTCAACGCCGGCGGCATCGTCGATGTCTTCGACCACGGATCGGAGGGGGCCACCGAAGTCAATTCCGGCGGAAGCGTAAGGATTTCCTCCGGCGGCAGCGGGAACTCGATCAAGGTCAATAATGCCGGCCAGTTCCAGCTTTTCTCCGGAGGCAGGGCGAACAACACCGATGTCGGTTCCGCGGGAACATTCATCGTTGAAGCCGGCGGCACGGCGCATAATACTGTGATTGAGGAGAAAGGTCAACTCCTGCTGGACGGAAAAGACGGCGTTCTGGACGGCCTGACCGTCAGTTCCGGCGGCAAGCTCTGGATCGCGGCGGACAGCGGGACCGTCCGGGGAAAGATCAGATTCGAATCCGGAGCGCTGGTGGATGATTACTTCTTCAAGACAAACACCGGGATCCTGGATTTCTCCCTGGAATACGTATCCCCGGACGATGAGGTGCTTGTGAACGACCTGTCGTTTGTTTTGGACAAGTCTTTCGTCTATACGCTCACAGTCAAGGGGAACGACGCGAGAGGCGTCTACAAACTGGCAGAGGGCGCAGCGGGATTCAACAAGACCGTCACGGTCAAGAACCTTTTCGATGCCGAGCTCGGCACGCTTAAGGTCGGCGCATTGGAGGTCATAGATGGCAGGAGCTACGTCCTGAACCTGAACTCCGACGGCCTCCTGACCCTCACGATCGGGAGAAGCGACGAAGCCGATTTGAGCGGAGACCTGACCAGTGCCTTCGACCTCACATCCGGCATGACCGCATTGTATGTCAAAATCAATCCCGGCGGCATCCTCAACGTCCTCTCCGGCGGAACGGCAGGCAACACGACGGTCAACTCCGGAGGCTCCATGTACCTGTTCGACGGCGGCGAGGCAGGCAAGACCATCCTCAAAGGAGGGAAGCTGAACATCCGTTCCGGTGGCGTTGCGTACGAAACCGAGATCCAGTCCGCCCTGGTCTATGTGTCCTCCGGGGGAATCGCGAACCTGACCACGGTCAACCAGGACGGCGTCCTTAACCTGTACCATAAAGGCAAGGCGTATGACACCACAGTCAACGCAAACGGCCACTTCGAGGTCTCCTACGGCGGTATGGCTGCCGATACGACCGTCAATAAAGGCGGACATCTCTACGTTTACTCCGGCGGTACCGCCACCAATGCCACGGTCAACGGAGGCGGCACGGCCGAGGTCTCCAGCGGCGGCATGATCGACGGAACCATCGTCAACTCCGGCGGCAGCCTCCTGATCTACAACGAAGCCAGGCTCACTGGCCGCATGACGTTCGAGAGTGGCGCGACCGTCATCCCATTCGTCGGCTCAATCCTTGATTTCGACCTCACGCAGACCTCGGCGGGTTCGGTCGCCCTCGTGAACGGCCTTTCCATCCTGATGGGAACGCCGACCTATACGCTTACGGTCTCCGCTACGCAAGCAAACGGCACATACAACTTGGCCAACGGCGCGGCAGGATTCAACAAGACCATCTCCGTGATGACCTGGTCCGACGAATGGCAGGGGACCGTCACGGTCGGCACGCTCACCGTTGCAGGCGGGGAAACGGACATCGGCGGCGTGAAATACACGCTGAATCTGGGAAGCGATGATGTGCTGTCCGTCACGGTCGGCGCCGAACAGCCCGAACCGGTTTCGAAACGGCTGTTCTTCACGGGCGACTTCAACGGCGACCTCTTCGACACGCTCGCGGTGCAGTCCGGCAGCACAATTACGATCTTCATGAACGGCGAACCGTGGGGTCTCGGCGTCACGCTGGATCCCGGCTGGAACGTCGTCGGCACCGGCGACTTCGACGGCAACCACATCGACGATTTCCTGCGCGTCAACGAGGAAGGCTATGTGGTCGGCGAGCTGTCGAACGGAAACGGGACATTCTCGCCGCAGGTCCTGAACCTGAAGAGCGCGGGCTGGGACATCATCGGCATCGGCGATTTCAACGGCAACGGCACGGACGACGTGCTGATCGCGAACCCGACCGGCGCTTCGGAAACGATTGGGCTGCTCGGCTACTGGGAAAGCGGCGTGACCTGGACGCTCATCAACGGCTATTCCGCCGAATGGGAATGCGTTTCGACCGGCGACTTCGACGGCGACGGCAAATGCGACATGCTGTGGCGGAATCAATTTGTCAGCGAAGAAGACGGCCTCACCTACAATGCGTTCTGCACATGGATCGTGGAGAACGAGGTCGACTGGCGCATGGTCAGCGTGTCGAACCCGGCGGAGTGGAATTTCCTGTGCTCCGGCGACTTCGACGGCAACGGCTCGCATGACATCGCCATGATCAACGACGTGGGTGTGGTCGGCATCTGGGGCATCGAAGACGGCTATCTGAGCTCGTGGTCGATCCTCAGCGCCGTGAACACCGACGAATGGACGCTCGCGGGCGTCGGAGATTTCAACGCCGACGGCACGGACGACATCGCCTGGTGCAACAACTCCACCGGCCTCACGGGCTACTGGCAGATCGAAAACAAGGAGCTCGCCTCCTGGCAGAACATTGCCACGATCGCATAGCCCCGCTTCGGGTCCGTTCCGTAAATCGGAAACGGACCGTCCCGTACCTCGCCGTCCCGATCCGATCCGGGCGGCGAGTTTTTTTCTGAAAAAACAGGCGAATCGGCGGTTTGAAAATTGAAAAAACGAAAAAACGCTGTATATTATTATGGCAAATGGTATTGAGAAAAACAACGCCGTTGCCAAGTGCCTGACGCGGCCCGGCGCAAATGATCGGAGCAGCTTATGAGCAACCAGAACATCGACGCCTTCATGGCGAACTTCAAGTTCGAAAGCCTCACTTTCGACGACATCTCCCTCCTGACCCAGTATGCCGATTTCCTGCCGTCGGATACTGACATCTCCACGAAGTTTTCGCGCAACATCAAGCTGAACATCCCGTTCGTGAGCGCAGCCATGGACACCGTGACCGAGGCGGAAATGGCGATCGCGATGGCGAAGCAGGGCGGCATCGGCGTGATCCACAAGAACCTCGACGTGCAGACGCAGGCGGAGGAAGTCCGCAAGGTCAAATTCTACCTCAACGGCTTCATCAAGACCCCGATCACGTTCCGCGAAGACCAGACCGTGCAGGAGATGCTCAACTACAAGGCCGCGCACAATTTCTCGTTCTCCGGATTCCCCATCGTGGACGGCAGCGGCAAGCTCGTCGGCATCATCACCGCCCGCGACATCAAGTTCCTCTCCAGTTTCGACATCCCGATCCGCGACGTCATGACCAAGCCGGTCGTCTACGCCAACGGCGCGCCCTCGCTGGAGGACGCGTTCCAGATCATGATGAAGAACAAGGTCGGCAAGCTCCCGACCATCGACAAGGACGGCAAGCTCACCGGCCTCTTCAGTTTCACCGACGTCCGCACGCTCATCGAGAACATGGAGCCGGCGTACAACCGCGACGCCGAGCACCGTCTGCGCGTGGCGGCGGCGGTCGGCCCGTACAACGAGGACCGCATCGAGGCGCTGGCGCAGGCCGGAGTCGACGCGTTCGTGATCGACACGGCGCACGGCCACAGCAAGGGCGTGATCGACACCGTGAAGTACATCAAGGACAAATACACGGGCATCGACGTCGTGGCGGGCAACATCGCCACGTACGAAGCCGCGAAGGCGCTGCTCGACGCGGGCGTCGACGCGGTCCAGGTCGGCATCGGCCCCGGCTCCATCTGCACCACGCGCGTTGTCGCGGGCGTCGGCACGCCGCAGGTCTCCGCCATCTACGAGGCGTACAAGGCGATCGGCGAGGAAGTCCCGATCATCGCGGACGGCGGCATCAAGCAGTCCGGCGACGTGCCGAAGGCGATCGCGGTCGGCGCGTCCTGCGTCATGATGGGCTCCGTGCTCGCCGGCACGCTCGAAGGACCCGGCGAAAAGACGTTCCGCAACGGCCGCCGCTACGTGCTCTACCGCGGCATGGGCAGCCTCGTCGCCATGCAGAAATCCAAGGGCAGCCGCGAACGCTACGGCCAGAAGGACACCGACGACGTGAAGCAGATCGTCCCGCAGGGCGTCGAGGGCATGGTCCCCTACCGCGGCTCCCTCAGCGAAGTCCTCTGCCAGTTCATCGGCGGCCTCCGCTACTCGCTCGGCTACTGCGGCACCAAGACCATCCCCGAGCTCCGCGCCCGCGCCAAAGTCACGCGCGTCAGCCCCTCCGCCCTGAAGGAGGCGCATCCGCACGACATCATCATGACGCGCGACGCGCCGAACTACATGCAGGAAAACTGAGCCGGTTTTCCACATCCGGCTCCCAACGAAACACGGGAAAGATCGCGGACTATGTTTAAATTTCTGTTGTCTCTGCTGATCTCTCCCGTGCTTTTTCTGCTCGTGCTGGACGGCATCGCCGCCGCCATCTGCCACTGGCTGGTCTCGCGCGGATTCTCCGGCGTGGAGTCCGCCGCGCATTCCGCCAAGGCGACCGCGTATTTTCTGATCGCGAGCGGGCTCACGCTGAGCGTGATCTGCGTCGCGGCGGGCATCCCGCTGACGGTCCTGTCGTTCGTCTTCAAGAGCTGGCGGCGCGCGCTCCTCTGCATCGGCATCACGGTCGGAGCCGCCGCGCTGTGGCGGTATTTCCTGCTCCTGCCGTATTTCCTCTGAGGCGGACCGGACCATGCTCATCGTCGCCGACTCAAAAATCCCGTATCTCGAGGGCGTCTTCGAACCGTACGCCGACATGCGCTACCTCGATCCTGGCGAGATCACGCCGGAGACCGTGCGCGACGCCGACGCCCTCATCGTCCGCACGCGCACGAAATGCGACGCGGCGCTCCTCGAACATTCCCGCGTCAGGATTCTCGCCACCGCCACCATCGGCACGGACCACATCGACACCGACTGGTGCAACCTGCACGGGGTCGTGTGGAGGAACGCCGCCGGGTGCAACGCCGCGTCCGTGGCGCAGTACATGACCTCGGCACTGCTCCGCGTCTCGCTCCGGCACGGCGTGGATTTGAGGGGGAAGACGATCGGGATCGTCGGCTGCGGAAACGTCGGCACGAAGGTCGCCGCCGCGGCCGCCGCGCTCGGCATGAATGTGCTTCTGAACGACCCGCCGCGAGTGAGATGGGAGAAACTGACGGGCTTCGTCGACCTCGAAACGATTCAGCGCGAAGCGGATTTCATCACGCTCCATGTGCCGCTGTGGGGCGCCGAATACGGGCCGGACCGGACGGAGCATCTGGCGGACGAGGCGTTCTTCCGCGGGCTGAAACGGAAACCGTTTTTCTTCAATGCCTCGCGCGGGGACGTCGTGGACGAACCCGCGCTGAAGGCGGCGATCAGAACCGGGCGCATTTCGGGCGCCGTGCTGGACGTGTGGCACAACGAGCCGGAGATCGACCACGAGCTCCTGTCGCTCGTCGATTTCGCCACGCCCCACATCGCGGGGTATTCCGCCGACGGCAAGGCGAACGGCACGGCGATGGCGGTCGAGGCCGTGGTGAAAGATTGTTTCTGGATCAACTATTCTTACCTCGCCCTGGGCCCCATGCGCGAGTCCATTCAGCAGGTGAAAGCGGACATCCTGGCGAAGATCCCCGCGCCCGCCCATTCGGTCATCACGCTCGAACCCGCCTCGCCGCATCCCCTCGCGGACGCCGTGTTCGCATCCTACGACATCGCGGCCGACGATGCCGCGCTCCGGGCCGCGCCGGAGGATTTCGAAGCGCAGCGCGGTTCCTACCGCGTCCGCCGCGAATTTCCTGCGTACACGGTCCGTTCGGACAAGCCCCTGCCGTCTTCACTGCACGACACGCTCCTGAAGCTCGGATTCCATCTTGATTGAGCCCGCAGGCGCGCATTTCTATCTAAAAGCTGAAAAAACACGCGTTTTCCGGAAAAAGATGTCAAAACGGCTTGAAAAACGCGTCAATCCGGAGTAGAGTATGGTCCGGGTGTCCGGCATATCCGCGGACACGGCACGAAACGACACGCAAACATCCCAACACGGAGACATGACCATGAGCATCAATATCCTTTCCGAGAGCAATTTCGACAGCATCGTCGGCACGAAGCCCGCCCTGATCGATTTCGGCGCCGAATGGTGCGTCTACTGCAAGAAGATCGCCCCGATCATCGAGGAGATCGCCGCGGAGCATTCCGAGCTCGTCTTCGGCTACATCGACGTCGACCTCCAGCCCATGCTCGCCGCCCGGTTCCGCGTCCACAGCCTGCCGACCGTGCTGCTCCTGAAGGACGGCCAGGTCGTGAAACAGTTCCTCGGCGCGCAGTCCAAGGAGACCTACCTCAACGCCATCGCCGAACTCTGAGTTCCCGGCTGCCCGTCTCCGCACGGCATCCCTCCCGTATTGACTATGCCCGGCTCCCTCTTCCCCATTTCCGCCATCCCGTCCGGCGTCCGCACCGTCTACGCTTCCTTCAGCGGCGGCGCGGACAGCCTGGCGCTGCTCGTGCGTCTTTCCGAGCTCGGGAAGGATGCGCCGTGGAAACTCTGCGCGGTGCATTTCGAACACGGCATCCGGGGCGCGGAGAGCCTCGCCGACGCGGAATTCTGCCAGGGTGTCTGCGATAAACTTGGCGTTCCGCTCCAGGTCATTTCGCTGAATGTGCCGGAGAATCTGGGATCCGGCGAGGGAGTGGAGGCCGCCGCGCGCCGTCTCCGTCTGGATGCGTGGCGGAAGATCGTCGCCCGGACCGAAAAACAGCCGGCGGCGGTCGCGCTGGGACACAACGCTGACGACCGGATCGAATCGCTGTTCCTGCGCCTCATGCGCGGTTCGAATCTCTCCGGGCTTCATGCGCTTCACGCCGTCCGCAGGTTCGAAGACGTCCTCTGGCTCCGGCCGCTGCTGGAGGTTTCCCGCGCCGAGATCGAAGCGTATCTTGCCGAACGCGGCATGACAGCCTTCCGCACGGATTCCACCAATCTGCAAAACGACTACGACCGGAACAAGCTCCGCAACGTGATCCTGCCGACGCTTTACCGAGAGTTTCCGCGCGCCCGCGCCGGGATTCGGACCGCGCTGCGTGCCATCGCGGACGACGCCGCGGCGCTCGACGATGCCGCGGACGAGGCGTTCCGGCGGGCGGTCCAGCGCGGCGGCCTGGACCTGAACGAACTGAAAAAACTTCCGTCCGCGCTCCTGCCGCGCGTCCTGCGCCTGTGGCTCGACGGACAGATCCCGGACCGGCATTTTATCGAACGCCTCCGCGATCTGCTTGATACCGGGAATCCTCATACCTCCGTCGGACGGATCACGGTCGAGGGCGGCGGCGTTTTCCTGTGGAAAAAAGGTCTTCTGCGGAAAGTCGAAAACGAGCCGTCCGAACCGGAGGAACCGGTCCTCTGGGATTACCGGGCGGTCCCGGCCGTGCGTTTCGGCAAGACCGTCCTGCGGTTCCGCGGGGAGGTCTCCGAACTGGATGAAATGCCGTCCGGGACGGATACCGTTCTCTTTGATGCGGAGACGTTTCCGTATAAACTGGTCCTCGTGCCCCGTCTCCACGGCGACGAGATGAAGCCCTTTGGCGCGGAGTATTCCGTTTCGCTCAAGAAGCTCTTTACCGACGCCCATGTCTCCGCCGAAGAACAGCCCCTGCGTCCCGTGGTGCGGAATGCCGATGAACCGACGGAAATCCTGTGGGTCCCCGGCGTCCGGCGGTCCGCGTTGTATCCGGTCGACCCGTCAAAGCCGTTCAATGGGCTGCTGTTTTCTTCGGAACCCCTTGTGGATGTGACTGCTGCGGTGATCGGCGGCCCGGACGGACGCATCCTGGTGTGTTCGCGTCCGGCGGGCAAGCACATGGCGGGAAAATGGGAGTTTCCGGGCGGCAAGATCGAACCCGGCGAGACGGCGGAAGCGTGCATCCTGCGCGAGATACGCGAGGAACTCGGCATGGAGATCGCGGTCGGGCCGGTCTTTACGGTCATGGAACACGACTACGGCGTCAAATATGTCCGTGTGACATTTTTTCTCGCCGTCTCGGACGACGCCCCGTCGGCAAAAGACCGTCAGGGGTTCCGGTGGGTCACGCCGGAGGAGATCGTTTTGGTGGATTTTCTGGACGCCGACCGCCCGGTATCCGCCGAAATCCGAAAAAAAACGGGAAAAATTTCCGATATATACAATAAGATGCGGCGCGAAAGCGTTATTTGGGTATCGAAGCAACCATAATGGAATTTCGAGACATGGAAACAGATAAAACAGATCTGGAGCTTATCCAGGAATTCCAGAGTGGATCAAGTCCCGCTTTTGATGCTCTTTACGAACGATACAGGCGTCCGCTTTACGGGTATGTGAACCGGCAGATGCAGGGGCACACCAGCCAGGCGGACGACGTATTCCAGCAGACATGGATGCGCGCGATCGACAACCTGTCGACCTACCGCGACCAGGAGAAATTCTCCGCATGGCTCATGAGGATCGCCCACAACCTCATCATCGATTATTACCGCTCCCTGAAACGGAGAGCTGAGGACGAACTGGACGACACTTACGGAGACACGACGGCGGATACCTCCGGCGAGACGCCGGGCAGGGAGATGGACGAACGCGAACGCGCCAGGCGGCTCGCGGCGGCGCTGAACTCGCTGACGCCCGAACTGCGCGAGGTCTTCCTGCTGCGCCGGGAAAACATCCCGTTCCAGCAGATCGCGAAGATCCAGAACTGCTCCGTGAATACGAGTCTCGCTCGTATGAGATATGCGATTAAACAACTTACGGACAAACTGAAAGACTGGGAATCTGACAATTCCTGAGGTGAAACCATGAACATTTGTGAATTTATTCAAGAGAAGGTCGCGATCGGCGAGATCAATGACGACGTCTTGGCACATCTTCGCATTTGTCACGAGTGCAAAGCATTTGCCGACGATCTCGAACGTTTCCTCTCCTGCGAACTGCCGGAGGTCGAACCCCCGAAGCATGTCGACGACGCGATCCGCGCCGCCGCTGCCGAGGCCGCGGATGTAAACCGTTTCTTCAGCGCTCTGCCTGATCTCGAGCCCCCGAAGCATGTCGACGACGCCGTCCGCGCCGTCGCGCAGGATGTTGCGGCCGCGAACCGTCTCCACAGCGTTCTTCCGGACCTCGAGCCTCCGAAGCATGTCGACGACGCCGTCCGCGCCGCCGGCGCCTTCACTGCTTCCGCATACGCCCGCAAGAACCGCATGAAGAAGGCGTTCCGCGTTCTGATCCCGGTCGCGGCTGCCCTCGCGGTCTGCTTCCTCTTCTATTTCGAGCCGGCGAGCAAGCCCCAGCAGCTGGCGGTCCCGACGCAGGCGACCGCGGCGGCCGACTGGACCGGCGCCGTCATGGACGGCGAACTGACGAAGGTCTCCATGGAGTTGACGAACTCGATGTCCGATCTCTCGCTCTCCGACACCGACCTCCTGATCGCCCAGCTCGAAGCCGATTTCGCTGCCTACGCGGAAAACTGAGCTAGTCCGTTTCAATCTCAAGCCCCGGAGATACAGCCATGACCGCTACCCGGAAAATCCTGTTTCTGCTGTTCTGCACGACCGCTTCCTTTGCGCTCGCCGCGCAGGAGGCGAAGGACGACGCGTCCAAATCCGGGGAGAAACCGAAAACGGAGCAGAAAGATTCCTCGCAGCCCGGCCGGATCCCGATGATCACGTTCCCCGGACAGCAGTGGGGGCAGAATCCTTGGACGTTCGGCGGTGCGCCGGGCGGCAGGGATGAGAAAAAGGACGACGGGCAGAACGGCGACACGAAGGACGAAAAGAAAAACGACAATCCGTGGCAGAATGCGCCGTGGGGACAGCCCGGCGGCGGCTTCGGCGGCTTCGGCGGCGGTCCGGGTTCGGGCAATCCGTGGGAACAGGGCGGCTTCGGCGGCTTTGGCGGCGGTCCGGGTTCGGGCAATCCGTGGGAACAGGGCGGCTTCGGCGGTTTCGGCGGCTTCGGCGGCGGCTTCGGCGGTCCCGGATTCAATCCGTGGGACGACGGCCCGATGTTCTTCGGCGGATCCGGGAGTTTCTTCGGCATGGAAAGACCGTGGGAAAACCGCGACAACGATAAGAACGACGAAGATAAAGAGAAAAAAGACGATCCGTCCCCGTTCGGTGGCGGAGGCTGGTCCGGCGGCGGCCTGTTCGGCGGCGGCCTGTTCGGTTCCGGCAATCCCTGGACCGATATTCCGGTCTCCCCGTTGAACTTCGGGTTCGGCGGCCCCGGCATGGGCGGCGGCTTCGGCGGCGCGCCCGGCATGGGCGGTCCCGGCATGGGCAACGGTTTCGGCGGCGGACCCGGCATGAGCGTATCGCTTCAGCCGGGCACTGAGCGGCGCAGGAGCCGCACTCCAGGCACTTATCGGGATCGATCTCGTAG
>JAFSZN010000035.1 GCA_017455665.1 Lentisphaeria bacterium | reverse complement strand
GGGCTGACCGCCGCCGAAGCCGCCGAAACCGCCCTGCGGGGGCTGGCCGCCGCCGAAGCCGCCGCCGAAGCCCTGGCCGCCCTGCGGACGCTGGCCCTGCGGACGCTGGCCGCCCTGGCCCTGAGGACGCTGGCCCTGGGGACGCTGGCCGCCGCCGAAGCCGCCGAAGCCCTGCGGGGGCTGCTGGCCGTTCGCGGCCGCCACGGTGACGACGTCGGAGGAATCAAAGAGAGCCGCGGTCGCCGGAGCGCCCTGGACTTTGAACACGAAATAGAGGTAGTCGAACACGCCGTCGACGGCCTTGTCGAGCTTGAAGTTGAGTTCCTTCCATTCGCCGTTGGTGTTCGGGAGCTTCACGGTGGCGAGGAGGTCGCCGTCTGCCGCGCCCTTGCGGATCTCGATGGAGGTGTTGTCGTCCTTGGCGCTGTACTTGAGCGTGCCGCCGGTCGGCTTCTTGGAGAAGTCAACGCCGGAAACGCGGATCCAGCTGTTGTTCTGCATGGAGGCGAGGACGGTTTCCTTGTTCGGGCCCATCGTGCTCTTCAGGCCGGGCATCTGTTCCTGCTTGGCTTCTTCCTCGGTGAGGATCTTGCCGGACTTGTTCATGGTGACGAAGCGGCACTTCTTCATCGGGTCGAAGTTCTTGAGCTGCTTCGGGCCGTGTTCGGTCTCGACGACCTTTTTGATGGTCCCGTCTTCGTTGTAGAACATCTCGTCGAGGTTCACGCAGCGGGAATCGCTCTTGTTGCGGAGGTTGCTGGCGATGGCGAGCTTGCGGTCGTGGTAGGCGATGTACCAGTGGCCTTTGTACTCGATGATGGAGGCGTGGTTGTTGTTGCCGAGGTTCTGCTTCGGGTTGTCGAGAATGGTGCCCTTGTACTCGAACGGGCCGGTCGGGGAATCGCTGACCAGGTAGTCGATGTTCGCGGTGGGGCTGAACTGCGTGCTGTAGGAGAAGTAGTATTTGCCTTTGTACTTGTGCATGTAGGAGGCTTCGAAGAACTTCGGCACGTTCAGGTGAATGGCTTCCGGATGGAGGCTGATCATGTCCTTGTTGAGCTCGATGATGCGCGCCTGGTCGTTGCCGTTGCCGCCGTAGTACACGAACGCGCGGCCGTCGTCATCGACGAATCCGGCGGGGTCGAAGAGCCAGCGGGAAGCGTAGTTGGAGACGTTGCCGGCGATGAGGGTCTTTCCGAGCGGATCCTTGTAGGGGCCTTCGGGCTTGTCCGCCACGGCGACGCCGATGGAGGAGCCGCCGTCCGGGAAGTAGAGGTAGACTTTGCCGTCGCGGATCGCGGTGCCGGGAGCATAGCAGTGTCCCGCCCACGGAGCCACGGTCTGGTCTTCGCCGTACGGGCCTTTGCCGCGGCCGTAGCCGAAGTCGTGGTTTCTGCCGACGGAGAACACGAAGCCGTGGTCGGTCCAGTTCTGGAGGTCGTCGGTGGAGACCAGTTCGTAGTCGAAGAGATCGTAGCCGCGCTGGTTGGCGATGTCATGGCTGCAGATGATGTAGATGCGGTCGTTGAACACGAAAGCGTTCGGGTCGGCCGTGTACACATGGCTGATGACGGGCTGGTCGGCTTTCACGACGCCGGCGGCGCACACGAGGGTGCAGAGGGCCGCGAACATCGCTTTCAGAGTTTTGTGGGACATAGTTTGACTCCTTGCAATTTGTTAGCCGGACACAGTTGCGGATATCCGGCGGATGATTGACGAATTCTATCGGTTTTGAGCTCAAAGGAGCGGAAAGACCGCTTCTTTTCATGCTACTATACAAGCTCGTTCCGTTTTTTCAAGCCCGAAATCCGCCTAAATATGGATTTTTTCCGAAAAAATAATATATTTCCTGATGCTTTTTCCGAAAAAGACGATCCGATATGCTCAAAAAACGGGGGAACCCGGAAGGTGTCATAATCGTGACACCGGGCGGTCCGCGGGGCATGGCATGGGCGCTCCGGAAAAAAGAAGCGGACCGTCGTGCCGGTTTTCCGGGGAGAAAGACGCGGACGGGAATCCGCCGGACAAAGATTCGCCGGTTGCAATTTGCGCCGCGCCGTGGTATAGTAATCCGGCAGAAAACAGCCGACAACGCCGTTCAAACGAAAGGAGTACGCCATGAATGAACTTTGGAACATGCTGGTCGACCTGCTGACGAAATACGGGATCCTGCGGATCCTGCTCGCGATCCTGGTCCTCTTCGCCGGGTGGATCGTCGCCTGGATCCTCCAGAAACTCACCTTCAAATGCATGCGGAAATGCCGCATCGGGGAACGCCTGTCCGTATGCATCCCGGACGAAACGGCGGCTCCGGCGGCACGCGCGGAAAAGATCGCCGCACGCATCGTCTTCTGGATCGTCTTCCTGCTCGCCGTGGTGCAGGCGATGAACCTGCTGAGTCTGCATGAAGCGGCATCGCCGATCCGCGACGTGCTCGCCGACGTGATCGGATTCCTGCCGAACCTCTTCGCCGCGGCGATCCTCGCTCTGGTCGCGTGGGGCGTGGCGGCGGCGGTCCGGTACGGGGCGCTAGTCCTGATGCACGCGCTGCGCCTGGACGAGAAAGTCGAGGGCGCGGTCGACACGGGCGGACGCGAATGCAATCTGAGCTTCACGATCGCGACGACACTCTTCTGGCTGGTGATCCTGGCGTTCGTCCCGGCGATCCTCGGCGCGCTGCGGATCACGGGGCTGGCGCGTCCGTTCGAGGCGATGACCGCGGACGTGCTGCGGTATCTGCCGCGCATCTTCGCCGCCGTGCTGATCGCCGCCGCCGGACTCTTCCTGGCGACCATCCTGCGCAAGCTCGTGGAACGCCTCATCCGGTCGTCCGGCGGGCTGGGCGACGCCGAGGAGGCGGGCGGGAAGCTCTTCTCGCGCGACAGCCTCGCGCGCATCTGCGGCGTGCTGGTCTTCATCTTCATCGTGATCCCGGTGTCGGCGGCGGCGCTCTCCGCGCTCGGCATCGACTCGCTCACGAATTCCGTTTCGAAACTCTTCACGCGCATGCTGAACTCCGCCGGGAACATCGTGGCGGCCGCCATCGTGCTGTTCGTGGCGTTCGCGGTCGGCGCGCTCGTCGCCCGTCTCGCGGCGCGCCTGCTGGCGGACGCCGGACTGGACCGCCGCGTCGGCGAGCTCGGCTGGAAGGCGCAGGGCGGCATGAACCCGTCGAACGCGGCCGGCAAACTGCTGTTCGCGGGCATCCTGGTCTTCGCGCTGGTCGCGGCGCTCGAGATCCTCCAGCTGGAGGAAACCGCCAAGCTCGTGCGCTCCTTCCTGCCGTTCGCCGGACGCCTCGTGCTCGGCGCGGTGATCTTCCTGCTCGGCATGATGCTGGCGAACCTCGCCGCCGACTTCGTGCGCAGCAACGGCGTGGAATCGCACGTCTTCCTCTTCGCCGTGCGGATCGCCGTGCTGTTCTTCGCGGGCGTGGCGGCGCTGACCACGGCGGGAATCGGCGGATCGGCGGCGCTTCTGGCGTTCGGGATCGTGCTCGGCGCGTTCGCCGCGGCGTTCGCGATCGCATTCGGACTCGGCGGACGCAATTTCGCCGAACGCAAGCTGGAGGAATGGGACCGGGAGCATTCCGGCGACAAAAAAGACACGAAATAAGCCTGAAACAAGGAAACAAGCCGATGCCGGACAAAAACGGCGCGGAACGATGGGAGAGGACTGCCGGCGCGGTCTTCTCCCGTTTTTTTGCGGTCAAATATCACGGTTTTTTGGCGAAAACGTTTTCATTTTCCGCATGTGCGGTGTATATTATAGTTTGCGAAAAATAAACCCGCATGTACCGAGACCGTCAGCCGTGAGCAACACGAAACCTCCGAAAAAGAAAAAATCCGCGCTCGTCATCAATGCCGAGTACGCGCTCTTCGTGTTCGTTACCACCTTGGTCCGGATCCTGCCGCTGCATGCGGCATACGCCGTGCTGGATTTCATCGCGTGGTCGGTGCGTCATTTCAGCAAACGTCATGGCCCGCGTACGCCGAGGCTGATTCTGCACTCCGGGTTCGTGAAGACGCAGGCGGAGGCGAATAAGCTGGCGCTGGAGAGCCTGAAGCATTTCGCCAAGGTTTACGTCGAGGTGGTGAAGTTCGACCAGATCGTGAACGAGGATAATTTCAGCGAACATATTCGCATCGCGGATGACCCGCTGACGCAGGAGTTCATGAACCCGGCGACTGCGCCGCAGATCATCCTGACGACGGGGCATTTCGGTAACTGGGAGCTCGCAGGCGGCCTGCATAGCTACATCACCAAACAGCGCATGATGAGCATCATGCGGCCGCTGGACAATCCGAAAATCAACCGCTACGTCTATGCACGGCGCTGCCGTTTCCTGCACCGGAGTTTTTCGAAGGAACTGGGCGTGCGTCCGCTGATCCAGGCGCACAAGGCGGGGGAGAACGTCACGATCGTGTCCGACCAGCATGCCGTCCCGCCGGAAGGCGTCGAGGTCACGTTCTTCGGGCACCCCGCCATGGCGCAGAAGACGCCCGCCTGGCTGTACCTCCGCACGCACACGCCCATCGCGATGCCGTACCTGGTCCGCGATGACAACGATTTCCACTTCACGTTCCACTGCGCGAAGATGCCCGACTACCAGCCGACGGGCAACATGGAAGCGGACATCCGCGCCGTCGCACAGCTCTACACGAACATGATCGAAGAACAGATACGCCGGTTCCCGACGCAGTGGCTCTGGTCGCACAGACGCTGGCTGGACTGCGAACGCGGCCCGTATCCGCCGCCCGCTCCTCAACAGAAAGATGCTTCCCATGACGATCAAACACCCGTTAAGTGAGTTCAAGAACAACCGGCTGCTCGTCTCGCCGTCGGTCCTCGCCTGCAATTTCGCCTGTCTCGCCGACGAACTGAAAGCCGCGGAAGAGGCCGAGGCGGACATGATCCACCTGGACATCATGGACGGCCATTTCGTCCCGAACATCACGTTCGGACCCCCGGTCGTCGCCTCCATGCGCAAATACACCACCCTGCCCTTCGACGTCCACCTGATGCTGGTCCACCCGGAACAGTACGTCGAGCCGTTCGCGAAGGCGGGCGCCGACCATATCACGTTCCACATCGTGAGCGAATGCGACCCGGCCGCGGTCGTGCGGCAAATCCACGAGCTCGGCTGCTCCGCCGGGATCACGCTCAAGCCGGGCACGCCCGCCTCTGCGATCGAGGCGATCCTGCCGGAGATCGACATGGTGCTGGTGATGTCGGTGGAACCCGGCTTCGGCGGGCAGAAGTTCCAGCCGGAGATGCTGAAGAAGGCAACGGAGATCCACAGGATGATCCGGAAGATCGGCAGCCACGCCCACATCGAGATCGACGGCGGCATCACGCGCGACAACGTCTGCGAGGCCGCCGCGGCGGGCGTGAACGTCATCGTCGCCGGGACCGCCGTCTTCCGCGCGCCGGAGGGCATCAAGGCCGCCGTCGAAGAACTCCACGAAGCGCAGAAGGCGCTGCCGAAAGACGCACCCGGCAAGTAATCTATCCATCCGAAAGCAAGGATTTCGACATTATGGACCGTGAACACAAACTTTTCCCCGCCGACTGGCAGAAGCCGGAACCCGGCGGATTCGCGCGCTGCCTGGTCTGCCCCCGTCACTGCCTCATCGCCGAGGGACACACCGGATTCTGCGGCGTCCGCCTCAACCAGGGCGGCAGGATCTATTCCATGGCGTACGGCTACCCCTGCGCGCTCCAGATCGACCCGATCGAAAAGAAGCCGCTGCGGCATTTCCGCCCCGGCACGCAGGCGTTCTCCGTCGGCACCTACGGCTGCAACCTCAAATGCGTGTTCTGCCAGAACAACCATCTGTCGCGCGAGAAGTTCATGCCGCACGCCGCCTACCGCTACTACACGCCGGAAGCCCTGATCGAGCTGATCCGCCGCCACGGCAGCGAATGCGTGGCGTTTACGTTCAACGAGCCGGCGGTCTGGGCGGAATACGTGCGCGACTGCGCGGTCATCGCCCGCCGGGAGAAGATCAGCACGATCCTCGTCTCCAACGGGTATTTCTCCGACGAGTGCATGCAGGATGTCTTCCCGCTCTTCGACGCGGCGAACATCGACGTGAAGGGATTCGGGGATTTCTACCCGACCATGTGCTCCGGGGAGCTCGAACCGGTGAAGCACTCCTGCGAGTTCTTCAAGAAGGTCTGCGGCGGCCACCTCGAGCTGACCAATCTGGTCATTCCCGGCAAAAACGACTCGCAGCAGCAGATCGACGATTTCCTGGACTGGGTGCGCGACAGCCTCGGCATCGACACGCCCGTGCATTTCACCGCGTATCATCCGGCGTACCTGTACCACGACAGCCCGCGCACACCGCGTTCGGAGCTCGACAGCATTCAGGCGCACGCGAAGAGCCGCGGATTCCCGAACGTGTACCTCGGGAACATCTGCTGACAAACGCGGTTTTCAGGCAGAAAGATCGCCGGACGGCTGAAGGACCAGCTGCCCGGCGTTTTGTTTGTCTTGATTTTCTGAAAATGAGTGATATAGTATATCTCGAAACTGGAGATGCGCCGTTAATAGCGGTTTTGAACGCATTCTCCAGTTTCTTTTTTTTGACGACTTGAACTGCTGGCGGTGCGTCAGAATCCGAGATCGGGCTGAACGTCCCACGAATCCTCTTCGCGTTCGGGATCGGCGGGCTTTTGAGGCTCAGCCGGTTTTTCAACGGGAGCGGACTTTTCCGCCGGCTTCTCAGCGGGCTTCTTCTCCACGGGTTTCGCAGGCGCGGGCTTCGCGGCAGGTGCGGATTTCGCGGGAGGAACGGGCTTCTCAGCGGGCTTCACGGCAGAAACGGGCTTTTCAGCGGGTTTGGATTCCGGGGCTTTCTTCACCTCGACTTGAGGCGCGGGTTCCGGCGCGGATTCCTTTTTCGCACGACTGCGACGGGCAGCGGGCTTCGCTTCCGGTTCGGGCGCGGGCTCCGGTTCAACGGGCGTTTCCGGCGCGGTTTCGGGCTCGGATGCGGTTTCCTCAACTGCCGGTTCCGCGGGCGCGCCGCCGTCGGAACCGCCATTTCCGCCCTCGCCGCCGTTGCTGTTCTCCGGCGGGACCTCGACGAGCTCGGGTTCCGGCTCGGCGTCGGATTCGTCCAGCAGACGCACGAACGTGATCTTCAGGAGCTTGCGCGGGGAGATCAGGACGCCGCCCGCCTTCGGGGAGCGTTCCGGCGCGTCCATCAGCGAAATCTGCTGAATCTGCTTGGCGCGGATCGGGGTGTCGACCTTGATCTCGTAGATGGCGTTCGGGCGCGGCGTGATGAGCTCCAGGCGGCAGCCTTCGGGGATGATGCGGTATTCGCGGTCCTTGATGAACGATGCGATCCGGGTGCGCTTGAAGTAGGCGCGTCCGGTCTTTTTCTCGGAGTAGACGACGCCGAACACGGTGGTCTTGTCGTAGCGGCGGAACTCGAACAGGCGGTCGATGAAGATCTTGTCGGGGATGTCGATGACCTTGAAGTCGCCGGACCGCTCCACGCAGAGCAGATGGTCGAATTCATTGCACAGCACGATATCGTCGCTCTTCACTGACGTGCCGATGTAGCAATTCTTCTTGTCCCAGCCGACGCGGATGTTGGAAAGCGCGGCGACGCTCTTGTCGATCTTGGCGAAGGGTTCGAGGCGGATCTCGGTGCGGCGCGGGAACATATCGCCGTATTTCGCGAGCAGGCCTTCGATATATTTGATCGTGTACTGCCTGATGTGCTTCAGGTTCTTTTCCGCCTCGCGGAGGTCTTTTTCGAGCGCGGCGATCTCGTCGCGGTTCTTGTTCACCTCGAACGCCGCGATCCTGCGGATCGGTATCTCGACGAGGCGTTCGATCTCGGAATCCGGGATCACGCCCTGCGCCAGCTGGGCGAGGCGCGCGGCTTCGGCGGGCGCGGCTTCCGCGATGTGCGGACCTTTTTCGATGGCGTCGTGGAGCGCCTGCACGACCGGGAGCCATTCGTCCCTGAACTGTTCGAGTCCGGTGCGGACCGCCTGGAACATGGCTTCCTTCGTCTTGCATGTCTCGATCTTCTTGTATATCTTCTCCTCAATGAAAATCTGCGCGAGGGTGCGCGCCAGAATCCTGTCGAGGCATTTTGCCTTAACGAGCTGGAGTTCCCAGGTCAGGTACTGCACGAGCTTTTCGGTGTTGCGGCGGAGGATGTCGCTGGCGGTCATGCGGACGGGGCGGTTGTCGCGGATGACCATGTAGATGCAGGACAGGCTCATCTGGCAGTCGGTGTAGGTGTAGAGGGCGTTGATCGCCTTCTCCGGGCTGTAGCCGCGCTGGAGGGAGAGCTCGATGTTGACCTTGTCGTCCGCGGTGTAGTCGTGGAACGAGGAAATCTTGATGCGGGACTTGTTGACGGCGCTCTCGATGGAGTCCATCAGCTTGGAGGTGTCGGTGCCCGCGTGGATCTCGCTGATGACGATGTCGTGTTTTTCGGCGGCGATGCGTGCGCGCAACACGATCTTGCCCATGCCGTCCTGATAGTCGGAGACGTCCATGATGCCGCCCTGCGGGAAATCGGGATAGATCTGGAACGGTTCGCCCTTCAGGATGGAGATCTGCGCCCGCAGGAGCTCGTTGAAGTTGTGGGGGAAGATCATGGTGCGCGTGCCGACGGCGAGGCCGTTGGTGCCCATGAGGAGGAGGGTCGGGATCTTCGAGGGGAGGCAGACCGGCTCCTTGTTGCGGCTGTCGTAGGAATCCACGAACGAGGTGATGTCGTTGTTGAAGAGGACGTCGCGGCCGAGCTTGGAGAGACGACATTCGATGTATCGCGGAGCGGCGGCGGCCGTGCCGAGGATGATGTCGCCGAACGATCCCTGCTTGTCGATGAAGCATTCCTTGTTCGCGAGGTTCACGAGGGCGTCGCCGATGGAGGCGTCGCCGTGCGGATGGTACTTCATGGTGGCGCCGACCACGTTCGCGACCTTGTGGAACGTGCCGTTGTCCATCTGGAAGAGCGTCCAGAGGATGCGGCGCTGAACGGGTTTCAGGCCGTCGTCGACGTCCGGGATCGCGCGGTCCTTGATGACGTAGGACGCATACTCGATGAAGTTGCGGTCCATCATCTCGCGCAGGCGCTGGTTCGGGGAGGATTCGGCGGCGTCGGACGCGGATTCGTCGTCGCCCGGCTCGTCGTCTTCCGGCGGATAGTGCATGTCGGGATCGTAGTATTCGGTTTCGGGCGTGTCGGACGGGGGATTGGAGGAGGCGTCGCGGTCGGGTCCGAAGGGAGGCGTGAGATTCTTTTTCGGCATGATGGGTCAGACCAGATTGTTTTGGATGTGTTCCCAGCGGGTCTCGTCGTTGCTGCCCATGTAGAACCGCAGCATTTCGTGGATGCCCTTGGTGTTTTCGAGGGAGACTTTTTCGAGGCGGATGTCCGGCCCGATGAACTGCTTGAACTCCTTCGGCGAGATCTCGCCGAGCCCTTTGAAGCGGGTGATCTCGGCGGACTTGCCGAGCTCGGCGGCGCGTTCGTCGCGCTCCTGTTCGGAGTAGCAGTAGAACGTCGTCTCCTTGTTGCGAACGCGGAAGAGCGGCGTTTCGAAGATGTAAAGGTGGCCGGAGATCACGAGCGACTCGAAATACTGGAGGAAGAACGTGAGCAGGAGGTTGCGGATGTGCAGGCCGTCGACATCGGCGTCGGTGGCGATCACGACCTTGGCGTAGTTCAGGTTCTCGACGTCCTCCTCGATCCCGAGCGTGCGCATGATGTAGAACAGCTCTTCGTTGGAGTAGATCGCGTCGAGCTTCTTTCCGAAGCAGTTGAACGGCTTGCCGCGGAGGGCGAAGACCGCCTGGTAGTTCGGGTCGCGGCTGGTCACGATCGAGGAGCCTGCGGAATCGCCCTCGGTGAGGAAGATCATGGTCTCTTCGGCGAACTTCGAGCGGTCGCCGAAATGGTGCCGGCAGTCCTTGAGCTTGTTGTTGCGCAGGGAAATGCGCTTGGAGATGGCGGCGCCCTTCTTCTGGACCTTCTGGATCTCGCGGCGGACCTGTTCGTTTTTCTGGATTTTTTCGAGCAGGAGGTTTGCCTCGTCGGGGTGCTTCAGGAGGCTGTCGACGACCGCCTGCTTCACGGTGCCCTCGATCCAGCCGCGCACGTCGGTGTTGCCGAGCTTGTTTTTGGTCTGGGACTCGAACAGCGGCTCCTGGATCTTCACGGCGATCGTACCGAGGATGCCGTCGCGGATGTCCTTCGGGTCGAAGTTCTTGTTGAAATGCTCGTTGATGGCGCGCGTGATACCGCCCTTGAACGCGGAAAGGTGCGTGCCGCCGTCGCTCGTGTACTGCCCGTTCACGAAGGAATAATAGCGTTCGCCCGTGTCGGCGGTGTGGCAGAACGCGAATTCGAGCGTGGAGTCCTTGTAATGGATGGGCTGGTAGAGGGACGCGCCCTCGTCGAGCTTGGAGCGGACGAGGTCCAGCAGGCCGTTCTTCGAAACGAAACGCTGTCCGTTGAGGAAGAGCGAAAGCCCGCTGTTCAGGTAGGCGTACATCCGGAGGCGGTTTTCCACCTCGGACGGGCGGATCTCGTAGTTCGGGAAGAGTTTCGGATCGGGCGTGAAGCGGATGCGCGTGCCGGAATGTTCCGTGCCGGGGTCGATGTATTCCTCGTGGTCGAGGATGCCCTCGCGGAAGACCGCGGTGCGGCATTTACCGTCGCGCCAGGACGTGACCTCGAACTGCGAGGAAAGCGCGTTCACGGCCTTCGTGCCGACGCCGTTCATGCCGACGGAGAACACGTATCCGTCCTTGTTGAACTTGCCGCCGGTGTTGATCTTCGAGACGCAGTCCACGAGCTTGCCAAGCGGGATGCCGCGTCCGTAGTCGCGCACGGTGAAGGAGCCCTGGTCGGAGGCGATGTCGATGCGCCGTCCGAAGCCCATGATGTATTCGTCGACGGCGTTGTCCACGACCTCCTTGAACATCACGTAGATGCCGTCGTCGGGATGCGAGCCGTCGCCCATGCGGCCGATGTACATGCCGGGACGCTGCCGGATGTGGGCGAGCGCGTCGAGGGTCTGGATGCTGTCGTCGTTGTATTTTGAACGGGCGGCGTTCGATTCCGCCTGTTTCATCAGGTCGTCCTGTACGATGTCGATGTCATTGTCCGGTGTCATGCTGTTAGTCCGTTCTCCGCCGCGTTCAGTGCCGGGCCCGCCCGAATAGTCTGCTGCGTTCCATGCCGGAACCGTCATCCGCGGGCATCTGTGTGCAAGGGTATCTCCGATACGGCGGTGCTGTGCTGGTTGATTCTTTCTTTTCACCCTAATAATATACCCCGGATTTCGATTTCTGCAAGGTCAAATCCCCTGAAAAAAACCGAAAAAAACCGATGCCGCTTTCCGTCTTCCTGCCATGGGAATCCATATCTTTTCGAACGTCGGAAGACAATGAAAACATAAAAGCAATGCGCTCACGGATGGCGGGCGCATTGCCTGTGTATGTGCGGAGTTGGAAAAAGCGTTATTTGAGGACGGGAGTCGGGGCGGCGGCGGGGTTCTTCGTCGCCTTCGTGTCGGCCTTGGCGGGCGTGAAGTCGTAGACCTTCACGTTGCTTTTGGCGCGTTCCGCCTTGATCATCGCCTGAATCTCCTCGGAAACGGTCTTGTCGACGAGGAAATCGCGAATCTCGCCCTTGACCTTGTCGAGCGGCATGTAGCCCTTCGGATCCTGTTTCAGAAGCTTGATGATGTGGTAGCCGAACTGCGTGTGGACGGGCTTCGTGAATTCGCCGGGCTTGGCGAGCTTGAACGCGGCGGCGGCGAAATCCGGATCGAGCATGCCGGACTGGTCCAGCAGCATGCCTTCCTTGTCGAACGGCGGCAGCTTGCCGTTATCGCGCTTGCCGGAGGGGCAGTTGCTCTTTTCCTGCGCGAGCTTGTCGAAGCTGGCGGGCTCCTTCACGAGCGCGGCGTAGATCTCGTCGATCTGCTCCTTCGCGAGCTTGTCGGCCTTGGCCTTGATCTCCTTCTCCTCCTTGGAATCCAGGGAGGAGACGGGTTCGCACTGGATCAGGATGTGCGCGACCGTGATGTTCTCCGGGACGGCAAACTTCTGCTGGTTCTCGCGGTAGAACTTCTCGACGGCATCGTCGTTGACCGCCTTTTCGGTCTTCTCGATGAAGTTTTTCTCCTCGTAGGCGGCGATGGCGGCGTTGCCCTGGATGTCGGCCTCCTTCGCGATCTCGTCGCGGTATTCCTCAAGCGAAAGGCCGCGTTCCTTGAGCTGCGCCTTCACGGCGTCGACCTGCTCGGCGGGGAGCTTCTTGATGGACTCGTCGAAATGGGTCTTCACGAGCTCCTCGGACGGCACGAATCCGGCTTCCTTCGCCTTCTGCTTCAGGATCGCGGTGTCGATCTTCTGCTCGACGTACTGCTGCATGGCGGTGCGCAGATAGGATTCGGGCGTCAGCGCCAGGACCTGCTGGGAGACCTTCTTCGAGAGGAGCAGGTCCACGATGTCCTTCTTCGTGATCTTCGTGCCGTTGACCTCGGCGACCACGTCGGGCAGGAAGGAAAGCGCTTTCACGACTTCCTCCTCGGACGCGGGCTGGGAGAGAAGCGCACGGCGGATGGCTGCCTCCGCGGCGGCGTCGCCGGCTCCGGCGGCCTTCGGCGTCGTCGCGGCGTCCAGCCCCAGGTCGGGAGCGCCCCTCAGGGACAGCGTCGACGGGCTGCTCTGCGCGGCGACGGAAAACGATACGGCACATGCCGCGAAAAAGACAAACATGGATTTGCAGTTCATCGTGGGAACCTTTCTGTTGCTGAATGATTATGGATTCGCGGGCTTCCGCCGCTCCAGCCAGGATTCGAAACCGGCGATCTGAGCGGCGTCCGCGTTCATTTCCAGGATCGCGGCCAGGGTGGCGGCTTCGTTCTTCCGCCCCGCCGCGGCGGCGTCCATGGCGTCCTGCATGAGGGCGGCGCAGGCATCTGCCTTTTCCATGGCGGCGAGCGCCTCGGCCTCTTTGATCTTCGCGGCGGCATACGCGGGAAGGTTCGGGAAGAGCTTCGCGTTTGCCTTCGCAAAAACATTCAGATCGGCGGCGGCGGCATGGATGTCGTCAGAAAACTCCGCCGCAAGGATCCTGCCGTTCAGTTTCTGAGCCTCGATCAGCAGGTCGACCAGTCCCTTCGCGTCCGAAACGAACTCCCGGGGATCCTTTTCGTCCTTGGATTTCTTGTCTCCGGACCGGTCGTTGTCCTGCCCGTACTTGCGGCAGTATGCGTCGAGTTCGGCGGCCGCCCCTTCGAAATCGCCGGAGCCAAGCTTCGCCTGGGCGGAAGCGATCACGCCGTTCGACCGGACAATGTGTTCGAAGTCGGAGAGAAACAGGTTCGTCGGATCAAGGTTGCGGTAGGTGTCGATCCCCTTGAGCGCTTCGTCGTTGTCCTGGCGCTCCAAGCTGCCGAAGAGACGCAGCAGAGCGCGGGAACGCTCCATCGGGGGCTCGGGCGCGGGCTTGGAACAAGACACAAGGCATGAGAGCGCGATTCCGGCAAGGACAGCCGTGAACAGCGCGTATCGGACAGAAGAATGCGCGGAGATCGTTTTCATGATGGTCTTTCCAATCTGGTTCTATAGACAACGGGGCAAAGAGAAATGTTCCGGGGGCGGAGCCTCCACTGCGACAATGCACCCCATTTAATATACTCTCTTTTCCTTTAAAAAGCAAACGCCCGTCTTCCGGCGGGAACCGGAAAACGGGTCGAAATCGTTCAGACGAACCGCCTGGGATGCGCGGAGGACGGACTTGCGCCCGTCCGCCGCTCGCGGGTCAGCCTCTGCGGGAACGGAGCCGTCCGCGCTGGAGGAAGCCCTCGTAGTTTTTCATCACCAGAAGCGATTCCATCTGGGAGAGCGTGTCAATGGTCACACCGACAATGATCAGCAGGCTGGTGCCGCCGAAGAACGACGCCACGGCGTACGGGATCTTCAGCCACATCGTGAGGAGCATCGGGAAGATGGAAAGGCCGCACAGGAAGATCGCGCCGGCGAACGTGATGACGGTCATCAGGTCGTCGAGGTAATCGCATGTGGGCTTTCCGGGCCGGATGCCGGGCACATAGGCGCCTTCCTTCTTCAGGTTGTCCGCGATCTGCACCGGGTTGAACATGTTCGAGACCCAGAAGTAGGAGAACGCAATGATCAGCGCGCCGTACATCAGCATGTAGGAGTAGCTGCCATGGTTG
>JAFSZN010000034.1 GCA_017455665.1 Lentisphaeria bacterium | reverse complement strand
GACCACGGCTACATCCGTTCCGAGCACGCCGTCACCCCGGATTTCGACAGCACCCCCATCTCCTGCCTCGGATTCGTTTTCGAACTCCCCCACGATTTCGACGAACTCACATACCTCGGACGGGGTCCGCAGGAGAACTACGTCGACCGCAGGACCGCGACCTGGTTCGACACCTTCCGCACCTCCGTGAAAGGCATGTTCACGCCGTATTCCAGGACCCAGCACTACGGCAACCGAACGGGCGTGAGCGAGGTCATGCTCAATAACTTCGACAATGAAACCGGCCGCACCCTGGTCTTCCGATGCGAAAACAACGAAAAAGGCATGGAGTTTACCGCTGCCGAATGGACGCAGAAGGAGATCGCCGACGCGAAGACGCCGGACCGTCTGCCGCCGTCCGACAAGACCGTCCTCGAGCTCGACATCTTCCAGGCTCCGCTCGGCGGCAACAGCTGCGGCCCCGTCCCGCTGGAGAAATACACCGTGCGCGCCGGACGCGAGACGACCTTCAAACTGGACTACACCATCATCCCGACATTATGATTGAGCTGACCGCCGCGACATGACGACCCGGCAAACGGTCTCCGCCGTTCCTTTTTCCGACAATTCCGTTTGCTTTTTGTTTTTCGCGGCGATATAGTATGGTAGTATTTTGTTCCAAACGACGGAATCGCGTCTCCGACGCCACACCAACCAAAGAAAGACCGAAAAATGAACGCACAGAATCGCACTTATAAACTTTGCACCACGATCTCCGCCATGCTGCTTGCCGCGGTTTTGCTCCCGAATCTTTTCACGGTACTTGACAGCAGCGCGCAGGCTCCCGCCGTTCAAACTCAGGCTCCGGCGCAGCCCGCCGCTCAGGCTCAGGTTGCGTCCGAGACGAAGGAATACAAGCCGACCGGAAACCCGATGTTCTCCCACAAGTTCACCGCGGACCCCGCGCCGGTCGTGATCGGCGACACGCTGTGGATGATCACCAGCCACGACGAGACCGCGCCGAACGGCAGGCTGAACCGGAATTTCCGGATGCGCGACTGGTGCCTCTTCTCCACGAAGGACATGAAGACCTGGACGGAATACCCGACGCCGCTTTCCGTGAGCGAGTTCAAATGGGACGGCACGCACACGGCGTACGCCGCGCAGATGATCCCGCGCGACGGCAAATACTACCTCTACATCAGCACCAACGGCAACGGCATCGGCGTGGCGGTCGCCGACAAGCCGGAAGGCCCGTACAAGGACCCCATCGGCAAGCAGCTCGTGACGCCCGCCCAGTGTTTCGCCACGACGCACTCCTGGGCGTGCATCGACCCGACCGTGATGATTGACGACGGGCAGGCGTGGCTCGTTTGGGGCAACAAGAAATGCTATTACGCCAAGCTCAAGAAGAACATGGTCGAGCTGGACGGCGAGGTGAAGACGCTCGACATCGACCTGAAGGACATGCCGTTCGAGGAGGGGCCGTGGATCTTCAAGCGCGACGGCAAATACTATCTGATTTACGCCTGCGGCAACCCCGAAAAGCTCGCCTACGCGATCGGCGACAAGGTCGACGGACACTTCGAGGCGAAAGGCATCCTAATGGAACGTTCCGGCAACTGCGGCTCCAACCATCCGGGCGTTGCCAATTTTAACGGCGAATGGTACCTTTTCTACCACACCGGAGCCAACGGCGGCGACTTCAACCGCGCGGTCTGCGTCGACAAAATGACGTTCAACGCGGACGGCACCATCAATCCGGTGCCGTTCTCGAAGGAAGGCATCTTCGGCGCCGCCGAACAGCCGAAGAAATAAGCCATGACCGAGCCGATCCGGATCCTCTTCGTCTGCCACGGGAACATCTGCCGGAGTCCCATGGCGGAGTTCGTGATGAAGGATCTTGTCCGCCGGAAACACCTCGAAAACCGCTTCGGGATTGCGTCCGCCGCGACCAGCCGCGAGGAGCTCGGCAATCCGGTCTATCCCCCCGCGCGGAGGACGCTCGCGGAACACGGGATCGCCTGCGCCGGACACCGCGCCCGGCAGATGACGAGGGCGGATTACGACGACTACGACCTGATCGTGTGCATGGACCAACGAAACATCCGCAACGCGCTCCGGATCACGGACGGCGACCCGGAACACAAGATCGTGCTGCTGCTCGACTACGCGGGCCGTCCGGGCGAGGAAGTCGCCGATCCCTGGTACACAGGGAATTTCGACGCGACATGGGACGACGTCGTGAGCGGCTGCGAGGGGCTGTTAAGACAGCTGGACGGGGACTGACCGAACCCCCGGATCACTCGGGGATCGGGAGCTCCGTGATCCTGCACTCGGGACGGTAGGGCATTTCGTCGTGGACCGAGGACCCTTCGGCGATTTGGTTCACGGGCAGATGAAGATAACGGAGGATGCCCTCCGCCAGCAATTCGCCGTCGAGGGTCAGGATCCGCGCCTCCACGGCAAACAGCCTGGATCGGTCTTCGATCAGTTTTCCCGTGGCAAGAAGGTCGGCATCGTAGGGGACGGGTTTCCGGTAGCGGGTCTCCAGGGAAATGGTGACGCCGAATTCCGTGTCGTCGTTTTTCGCCGCCCACAGACCGCGAAGCCCCATCTCGTCCAGCATGGCTGTGATCATGCCGCCGTGGACCCGTCCGGGATAGCTCTGGTGCCAGGCGCAATAGCGGAACGGCGACGCGACGCTTCCGTCCGTCATGTTGTAGAACGGCGCCCGGACGCCGAACTGATTGTCCAATCCGCAGATCACGCACATCCGGCTGTTGCGCTGCTGCCCGATCACTTTCATGTTTGTTCTCCAAATTCACGGCCGTTCTCCTCAAAACACGCCTGCGAGCCAATGCGTGGCAAATCGCATGGCGGGAGAAACGACCTAAATAATATACTTTCCCTTCCGCTTTTTTTCAACCATTGAAGAGATATAAAAAAACTCAACCCCTCGCGGTCTGCAAGGGGTTGAGGCGATGTGTGAGAATCGGCTTGTCCCCCGGCGCGACATCTGTTCGAGGCCGTGCCGGGGAGAAAGACGAATTATTCGAACATCTTCGGGAGTCCGTTGTAAAGAATGTTCATGATCGTGGTGTTGTCATGTCCGCTCTTTTCGGAGAATGCCTGGTAGAGGTTGCCGTCCTTGAAGTTGTCGCAATACTTGAAGATCTCGGTATGCTTCTTCATGGCGTCGATCTGGGGAGTCAGGTTCCCGTATGCCATGTCGGAGGGGCTGCCGCAGCCGGCGTAGACGCGGAAGTCCGTGGGCTTGTAGCCGCTCTGGGTGAAGGTTTCCGCGAGATACTTCGCGGAGCCTTCGCCATTGCCCATGCCGGCGATCCAGCTGTCGCCGCTGATCGGGATGTAGCAGCCGATCTGGTCGATGCAGTGATCGAAGACGCCCCACGTGCAGACGCCGCCCATGGAGAATCCGCTGAACGCGCGGTGCCACTTGGAGGCGTGGATGCCTTCCTTGGTGACGTCCTTGGCGTAGGTGTGATACTGCTTTTCGACGGCGGGGATCAGGTCCTTGACGAGCTCGAGATGGAAGTTCATGCTGGTGCTGTTCATGTCGCTGGAGTACGGCACGTTGTAGGTGGGCGTGACGACGATGATGGGCTTGATGTCGCCCTTGGCGATCATGTTGTCGAGCACGTTCTTCATCTGGCTGTTCCGGCCTTCGCCGCCGAAATACTGGTTTTCGTTGCCGCCGCCGCCATGCATCAGGTACAGGATGTTGTACTGGGTCTTGGTATCCTTTTCGTCATAACCGGCGGGCAGATAGATGAGCGCGGTCTTCTCGACGTCGGCGCTGCCTTCCTTCGAATTGTCGCGCGTTTTGTACTTAAAGGACACGACCTTGCCGGATTTTTCGTTGGGATTGTTGTATTCCTGCGGCATTTCCTTGAACTTGTTGTCGGGGAATTCGGTCCGGGTGGAGGCGATGGACTCCATCTTCTCTCTCTTTTCGGGCTTCGCTTCGCGCGCCTGACCGCCCATGCCGCCCATACCGCCCATGCGCGGCATACCGCCGCCCATGCCGCCCATACGGGGCATTCCGCCCTGGCCGCCCATCGGGGGCATACCGCCCTGGCCGCCGCCGAATCCGCCGAATCCGCCCATGCCGCCGCCGAATCCGCCGAAGCCGCCCATGGCGGGAGCGCCGCCCGCGGGAGCAGCGCCAGCACCAGCCGGAGCAGCGCCGCCTGCCGGAGCCTGTGCGGAGAGCACCGATGCGAGGAGCAGAGATCCGGCGATGATCGAGCCGGAAGCCAGCATCTTGTTAAAACCGTGTTTCATACGAATCTCCTTTGCTGTTTGTTTTGTTAGGAAAGTTCGGTTTTGATTTTTGTTTAAGCGGGATCTCATTTTCTATTTAACGATATTTTCTTTTCATTTATTGTAAAAAATGCGAAAAAAAATGGACGGACCTCGGTTTTTTTGACAAAAAAGCCTTTGTGCCCGTGGCGTCGTTTCGAGGATCGGGAATCCCGGCATGGAAGGATGACGGAGGAAATGCCGCGGGCGAACGTTGTGCCGTTGTCCGTTTTTTGAGGCGGGGAACAAAAAAAACAAAAAAATTAGTCGAACCTAACTTGTAATCTCCAAAAAACATGGTATAGTATTTATCGGACATCAAAAAGTCCCGGAACCATTCGGCGGCGTGTCAGTGCAGGCGCGCCGTTTCTCCAAAAGGGAGAGTGTGGAAAGGGGCCGGCACGGCGTTCGTACATGCGTCAGCGGAAAACGAACGGAAACGCCGGTTAGGGCAATGCAGATCCGGATCCGGTTTCGGCCGGGTCCGCGGGATGGTTCCGGGACTTGTCTTCCGTCTGATCCTCAATCCGGTCAAAAGGGATTTGCTTGATTTGTAAAAGTTAGGTATGACAAAGTTTTGAAAACCAAAACCTGATATATATTCCATCAACAAAAAGAGGATTCCGGGACAGCGTGAACTCAGCGCGCGCGGCGTTCCGGAGCTTCGAAAGAAAGGGGTTCTACAATGTCTGAGAAAAAATGTTCCTGCGGATGCGGGTGCGACGCCTCGAAGACGCCGGATTACCGCGTTCCGGTCGCGGGCGAGGAAATGACGCTCGCCGAGCTTCCCATCGGGATGACCGCGACCATCGTGAAAGTCATGCCGAAAGCGCGCGGGCGCAAGAAATTCGCCGACGTCGGGCTGGTCCCCGGCACCGAGCTTCTCATGGAGGCGCATGCGCCGTTCGGCGGCCTGATCCGCGTGAAGATCATGGAAACGAGCATGGCGCTGCACAGCGACGATGCCGCGAACATCGTGCTGAAAAAGGAGGCGTGAGCGATGAAACAGCATTTCAGAGTCGCGCTCGCGGGCAATCCGAACTGCGGCAAGACCTGCATTTTCAACGCGCTGACGGGAGCGCGCCAGCACGTCGGCAACTACCCCGGCGTGACCGTGGAGAGCAAGAGCGGCAAGTTCACGCTGAACGGCATGGAGATCGAGCTGATCGACCTGCCGGGCGTGTATTCGCTGTCCTCGTCCTCGCCCGAAGAGGACGTCGTGTTCCAGGAGCTGACCAAGCCCGGGATCGACCTCATCATCGACGTGGTCGACTCGTCCATTCCGCGCCGCAGCCTCTACCTCACGACCCAGCTCGCCGAACTCCATATCCCGATGATCCTGGCGTTCAACATGAGCGACGACGCCCGCCGCAAGGGCTTCAAGTTCGACATCCCAAAGCTGGAGAAGTATTTCGGCTCCCCGATCGCGCAGACCGTCGGCAGCAAGATCGGCGGCGTGAAGCCGCTGCTCGACCTGCTCGCGAAGACGCTGACCGAGCTTGACGACCACGGCGTGCCCATGCTGACCTACGGCGAGGACATCGACGACGCGATCAAGGCGGTCGCCGACAAGATCGACTCGCTCAAGGTCGAAAAATACGCCCACATCCCCGCGCGCTTCTTCGCCATCAAGCTGCTGGAGCACGACACCGCCGCCATGCGCATCGAGGAATTCAAGCCCGCGATGGACGAGGTGGAAGCCCAGATCGCCCACCTCTGGGAAAAGCACGCCATCGAGGC
Organism: Lentisphaeria bacterium; assembly: GCA_017455665.1. GTDB lineage: Bacteria > Verrucomicrobiota > Lentisphaeria > Victivallales > UBA1829 > UBA1732. The sequence goes on along the minus strand of JAFSZN010000034.1, from coordinate 1,495 downwards.
GGACACCTTCATGGCGGACCGCCGTTACGCCATGCTCGCCGGCGCCTGCCGCGACGCCATTTCCATGACGCAGGAACGCCGCCGCGAGATCTCCGACAAGATCGACGCCGTGATGACCAACAAGTACCTCGGCCTGCCGCTCTTCTTCCTCATCATCTACCTCACGTTCTGGTTCACGTTCACGCTCGCGGACCCGCTCATGGGCATCATCGAGGACGACATCTTCGGCAACCTGAACGACGCCGTGAAGGCCGCCTGGAACCCCGAAACGCTTCCGTTCCTGCGGTCGCTCCTCACCGACGGCGTGATCAGCGGCGTCGGCGGCGTGCTCGTCTTCCTGCCAAACATTCTCTTCCTCTTCTTCGCGATCGCGATCCTGGAGGATTCCGGCTACATGGCGCGCGCGGCGTTCGTCATGGACGGCATCATGCGCAAATTCGGGCTGCAGGGCCGCTCGTTCGTCCCGCTGGTGCTCGGATTCGGCTGCTCCGTGCCCGCCATCATGGCGACGCGCACGATCGAGTCCGAACGCGACCGCAAGACCACGATCATGGTCCTGCCGCTGATGAGCTGCGGCGCGCGCCTGCCGATCTACGCGCTCATCATCCCGGCGTTCTTCGTGCAGAAATACCAGGCGTTCGTGATGTGGCTCATGTACTTCATCGGCGTGGTCATCGCGCTCATCGCCGCACGCATCATGAAGTCCACGCTCTTCAAAGGCGACGGCGAAGTCTACCTCATGGAACTCCCGCCGTACCGCGTCCCGACCCTCCGCAGCCTGCTGCTCCACATGTGGGACCGCGGCCGGATGTACCTGCAGAAAGCCGGTACGATCATCCTCGCCACCAGCATCATCCTGTACATTTGCAACACGTATCCCGAGAAGAAGGATTTCTCGAAGGACTACGAGGCCGAGATCGCGCAGATCGAGGAAACGCAGGTCCTGACCGACGCCCAGATCGCCGTGCTCGAAGCCGCCGCGCAGACCGAAGCGCTCGCGGAGATCTTCGGCGAAGACGTGATGAAGGACGTCAAGGAGAACAAGGCGGTCCCGGACGAGGCGCTTGAGGCGCTCGGCGAACTCGCCGAAGAAGACGAAGAATTCAAGCTCGCCGAGGACGTTCAGGCGGTCATCGACGCCGCGCAGGAACGCGCCGACGCCATCGCCGCGCTCGAAAACGAACAGATGGCGGAGGCGATGGAATACACCATCTCCGGCCGCGTCGGACACGCGCTCGAACCGCTGTTCCGGCCCATCGGATTCGACTGGAAGCTGACGACCGCGTCCATCGGCGCGCTCGCCGCGAAGGAAGTCTTCGTGGCGCAGCTCGGCATCCTGTATTCCGAGGGCGAGGCGGACGAGGAATCCGTGCCTCTGCGCGAACAGCTCGTGAAGAATTACACGCCGCTGCAGGGATTCTGCATCATGCTCTTCGGCCTGCTGTCGATTCCGTGCCTCGCCACGCTCGCCATCATCCGCCGCGAACTCAACTCG
>JAFSZN010000033.1 GCA_017455665.1 Lentisphaeria bacterium | reverse complement strand
TCGACGGCAAGTACCACGAAGTCGACTCCTCCGAAATGGCGTTCAAAATCGCCACCCGCCGCGCCTTCAAGGACGCCATGGCGAAGTCCCGCCCCGCCCAGCTCGAGCCCATCATGGACATCAAGGTCATGATCCCCGACGCCTTCACCGGCGATGTCAACGGCGCCCTCAACCACAAGCGCGGCCGCATCCTCGGCATGAGCATGAAGGACGGTCTCCAGGTCCTCGAAGCCGAAGTCCCCGAAGCCGAAATCCAGAAGTTCGCCACCGAACTCCGCTCCATGACCCAGGGACAGGGCTCCTACGAAGTCGATTTCGCCCGCTACGAAACCGTTCCGCCGAACGTCATGAACGACATCATCAGCAAGTTCCACGACGATTCCGACGAGGACGAATAAGCAGCGTCCCGAAGTTTCCGATTGAACTTCAGCGCGTCCGGGGTTTCCGCCCCGGGCGCGTTTTTTTCGAGCTGCGCGAGCCGCGTTCACCTCACTCCGTTTCCCCTCGTCCATGGGACACCCTCTTTTTTTCTGCTCGGCACAAAACAGGCTCTTTATGCTATTTTCCTTCATTCTTGTTCAGAGTGAACAGCTCAACCTTCAACACGCGTACGGTCCCCGGAACAGGGAATCCAGTCTTTTTACCAGCCCGACCACCCGAAACAAAACAAAAAAGCCTTTTGTCAGGGATTGTCCGTCGAAAAGGCAAAAAAAAGACGCCCCGTTTCCGGGGCGTCCCGCAAAAAAGGAATCAAAGGATCACTTTTTGAACTTATCCCAATCTTCCTTCTTGACGAAGGCGGTCAGAGAACGACCATCTTTCGTCACGGCCTTGAAAGCGTAGCGGGTGCGGGTGCCTTTACCGAATTTGACCGCTTTGGTGACTTCGGCAGAGACTTTTTTCTTCTCTTTGACGTCGTAGAAATTGTGTTTCATGGACACTCCTCCAGGTTAAGGGTTAGCTCAATATACCCCCACAGTTGAGCATTGTCAAGCGAAAAAACGAAAAAAAATGCGATTTTCTTTAAAAAAACCTGTTTTTCGCGGAAAAATGGCGCATTTTCAACGGTTTTTCGAGTTCTGAGACAAGAGGACGCCGATCGGGTTTTCATCGACGGCGCCGAGGACAGCGACAGACGCGGAAAAAAAAGGAACAGTCTGTTGTTTCCCTGTTCAGACAAGCTCAAAAAAAGGCAGTCCGCGGCAAAATGAGGATGCAGAGCGAACTCGCGCCGGATTTGTACGCGAGCCGAACAGAGGCGAGCTCATTCCTGGACTTGCGGCCGGGCAGTCTGCGCCGCGGCTTTCCGAGGTGGGATCGCCACAAGGAAGAGACTGCGGATCTTTTCCCTGCCGTACGGCGCACTGTAAGGGAAAAAGGTTTGCTTTGCGTTTTTTCTGACCTCGCCCGCATCAATTCCGAGCGCATCCGCCAGCTCATCCGCATCCTCGTCGTGCAGATAGACGCCCAGTGCGCCTTCATTGTCCAGGATCGAACGGAACCTGAACTCGTCGTACGGGTCTTCGAACGAGCCGGCATAGGGATGATGAGGCAGATACTGCATGACGCATCCGGCATACCACATGTCGCCGAACGCGAGCGTGATGTCGCGTCCGGTCTGTTCCCGGTAAAAATCCTGAGCGGACGCGGCGAACTCACGCGCGGGGAAATGTCCGCGGTTGCGCGTCCTGGTGAACCAGTAGCAGACATCGCACGCCTGCACGAAAACGAACAGTGCCATGAGCGTGAAAAAAAGCTTTTTGAACTCGCGGGGCGAAACCGCGTCCTTCCAGAACGCCATCAGGAAAAATCCCGTGATGAAATAGACCGGGTACGCCCACATCGAGTCGATCATCATGCCCGTGCCCGCCATCACCGTCAGCAGCGCGATCGGCACAAACTGGACGCAGACGGCGAGGCGTGCCGCGAAAGGATCGGACGGACGCAGGTCACGCAAGCGGAATTTGAGCAGAGATCGAAGAGGATGGTCCGTCGTGAGCCAGAGCAGAAGCAGCGGCATCGCAAACGGATAAAGGGTTTCGCCCAATATGGTCAGGAAGTTCACAACGGGGTTCAGCCTCTCCTCGGACACGCGGTCCGTAACATATTTGAACGGCATAAAGTCGTTCCGAACAAGCCAGACGATATACGGCGCGAGCACGAGCAGGAAGACGGCGAACGCGACGTACGGACCGGGCCGCCGGAAATATCTGCGCGTCTCGCGTCCGGTCAGGATGAACAGAAACAGCGCAAGCAGAAGCGCAAATCCGAAGAACTTGCTGAGCACGGACAGCGCGGACGCGACGCCGAACAGGATCCAGTCGGACATGCGGTCGTCCTTCACTCCGCGGCAGCAATAGAACGTCATCATGGGCCACAGCGCCATGTGCGGCAGGTTCACATTGAACTTCGCCGAGTCGAACGTGTAGAAGATGATCGTGCTCAGCAGGATGACGGAAAAGACAGCCTTTTCCGTGCTGAAAAACTCTTTCCCGAGGCGGTACACATAGACAAACCCGATGACCAGCATCACCTGGCTCAGCAGGTACATCGCGAAATCCGTGTGCATGAACACGACCGTGAAGAGGCCGGCCAGCCACGCAGCCAGCGGCGGATGCTTCGCATTGCCCATGGAGAACGGATGGCTCCACATGACCGTCTCGATCGTGTCGAGCGGAAGCACCGTATAGAAAATGGAGGGAATGGCGGTCAGAAGGACCAGCCAGACCGCCATGAAGACGATAAGATAGCGGAGAAGACGTTTGTCGTGGTCGTTTGCGGTCATGGAAGGAGCGTATCGCGGAAGTGTTCGAGGATTTCGAGGTCGGAAAAGCGGTGTTTGCCCTCGCGCGTCTCCTGCCAGGTCTCGTGGCCTTTGCCCGCGACAAGCAGGATGTCGCCCGCATGCGCCTCCCTCACGGCAAGCCCGATCGCCTTTGCGCGGTCCGGTTCCACGAGATAGTGCGTCCCCGCCGGGATGCCGGATTCGATCTCGCGGATGATGGACATGGGATCCTCGGAACGCGGATTGTCGCTGGTCAGGATCGCGAGATCGGCGAGACGCGCGGCCGCCGCGCCCATTCTGGGGCGTTTTGAGCGGTCCCGGTCGCCGCCGCACCCGAAGACCGCGATCAGCCGTCCGCCCGCCGTCAAAATGGCCCGCAGACTGCTTAAAACGCGTTCCAGCGCATCGTCCGTGTGGGCGTAGTCCACGAATCCTGTCGCGCCGCACGCCAGCGGGACCGCCTGAAGCCGTCCCGGAACATGCGGCATGCCTGCCGAAGCCTCCAGCAGCGCGTCGAACGGCAGTCCGGTCCCGTACGCCATGCAGAATGCGGTCAGACAGTTTGCAGCGTTGAACGCGCCGGGCAACGGAAGACGCAGGGAAGCGTCGCGTCCGTCCAGCGTGAATTCGAGGTCGGAACATGTCGGATTGAGGCGGAGTTTCCGCAGGGAACAGAATACATCGGAGCGGCCTGTGAGGGAAACGGGCAGGATTCGAAGCGCGGAGCGTTCGTGTTTCAGCTCGGAAACAAGCCGCGCACCCGCCGGATCGTCGGTGTTGACGACCGCCGGAGCATCGTCGGCGAGGAGTTCGCGGAAGAGGATCTTTTTCGCCTGATAATAGTTCTCCATGGTGCCGTGGTAGTCCAGGTGGTCGCCGGTGAGGTTCGTGAATGCCGCCGAGGCGAACTTGAGCGTGCCGGAGCGGTGCTGGTGAAGTCCATGGCTGGAGCTCTCCATGACCGCGTCCGTGACGCCGTTATACATCATTTCGGTGAACATCCTCTGCAAGGTGAAAGCGTCGGGCGTGGTGTGTTCGGACGGCTCTGGCCCGGCGCCGAAGTCATTGCACACGGTCGAGACCAGTGCGGTCTTCGCGCCGGGTTTGACCGTGTCGAGGTAATGCCGCATGAAGTACGCGGTCGAGGTTTTGCCGTTGGTCCCGGTCACAGTGTGCACGTTGAAGGAGTCTGAAGGCTGCCAGAAAAAAGTCTCGCAGACAATCGCCCAAGCAAAATAGGAATCGGAGACTCGCAGAACGGGCAGGCCGGACGGCAGGGGGCCGCCGTAATCCGCCGAAACGACAAGTGCGGCAGCACCTTTTTGAGCTGCATCGCGGAGGAATCCATGACCGTCGGTCCGTGCCCCTCTGATTGCCACGAAAAGCGTACCGGATGTGACCTTCGACGAATTGTTTGCGATATGGACGATGCTCGGATCGGCGGCGGAGTCAAACGGCGCGGCCAGAAGCGGCTGCAAAGCCTGGGCATAGATGGAAAGGGGTAACGGAGGGATCGGCAACATAACTCAGGCTCCGGCGGGTTCCAGAAGCTCGAGATGCGTCGAACGCGACGCTTTCAGGAAGACCGTGCTGCCCGCCTCGATCTGAACGGACGCGCCCGCGGCGTCCTGCGCCGACGGAAACGCCGTGCTGTCCAGGTCGGTTTCCCGCGCGGCGGCGGTCATGTGCGGACCGACGACGAGGAACCGGGCGCCGGGGAAGAGGTGTTTCGCGAGGGCGCAGACGGAACGGTGTCCATCGGCGGATGATTCGCCGAGCTCGCCCATATCGCCGAGGATGAGCACGAGCTTCTTCGGGTCGGCGAATTCGGAAAGCCAGTTCAGCGAGGCCGCCATGCTGTCCGGATTCGCGTTGTACGCGTCGTTGATCCAGGTCGAGCCGCCGTGCTCGGAGACGCGCATGCGGAGTCCGGGGAGCGTCGTACGCGAAAGCCCCTCGGCGATGACCTCGAAAGGGATGCCGAACGTCAGCGCGGCGAGCGCGGCGGCCGCGGCGTTGCCCGCCTGATGGCGGCCCGGGATGCCCCACTGCACGGAGACGGTCTCGCCCGTCGATTCGCGCGTAAGCGTGAATTTCGCGCCGTGCAGATTGCCGCCGAGATAGCGTGCCGTGAGATCGGCGTCGGCGCCCGCGAATCCGAACGTGCCGGTGCGGAACTGCGAGGCGGCGCGGGCGAGGATGTCCTGTCCGGGGCACTGCGCCGGGATAATTGCGAATCCGCCGGGCGCGAGGTGCGAGAAGAGCTTGGATTTCTCCTGCGCGACGCCTTCGAGCGAACCGAGGAATTCGAGGTGGCAGTTCGCGATGGAGACGATGATCGCGAGGTCCGGCATGGCGCAGTAGGAGAGCGGTTCGAGTTCGCCGTGATGGTTGGTCCCTGCCTCCAGGATGGCGACGCGGTGGCGCGCGTTGAGGTGGAGCAGGTTCTGCGGCAGCCCGATCTGGTTGTTGGTGTTGCCCTCGGTCGCGAGCACGCTGATGGAGTCCAGCGCGTGCGTAAAGATCGCACGCAGGGATTCCTTCGTGCTGGTCTTGCCGCAGGACCCGGAGAGCAGGATGACCTTCAGGTTCGGGAAGCGCATGCGATGGAACCGGGCGATGCGCTGAAACGCCGTCACGGTCGAGGGAACGGCGATGGCGGGGACGCCCGCGGGGACCTTGTCGAGCTTGGATTCCTCGACGCAAAGGAGAGAAGCGCCGTTCGCGACCGCCTGCGCGAGGTAGTCGTGGGCGTCGAACGATTCGCCGGAGAACGCGAGGAACAGGGCATTTTTCGCGGTTTCGCGGGTGTCCGTGAAGACGGATTCGACCATGTGGGGGGCGTTGTCGCCGACAAGGCGGCCCTCCGTGGCGCGGAGCAGTTCATGGAGCGTGAAAGAAACGTCGAACATCAGAGTTCCTCCAGGTTGCGGAAATAGTCGATGGTCTGCCGGAGCCCGTCCTCAAGGGCGATCCGAGGCGTCCAGCCGAGAAGTTCACGGGCGAACGAGACGTCCGGCTTGCGCCGGGCGGGGTCGTCCTGCGGAAGCGGTTTGTAGACGATCCTCGACTTCGATCCGGTGATGCGGATGATGGTCTCGGCGAGTTCGCGCACGGTGAATTCGCCGGGATTGCCGAGGTTGACTGGTCCGGTGACACTGTCCGGGGTCTGCATCATGGCTTCCAGCCCGGCGACCAGATCGGAGACGCAGCAGAAACTGCGCGTCTGGGAGCCGTCGCCGTAGATGGTGATGTCGCTGCCCTTCAGCGCCTGCACGATGAAGTTGCTGACGACGCGGCCGTCGTTGGGGAGCATGCGCGGGCCGTAGGTGTTGAAGATGCGGACGACTTTGATCGGGACCCCGTACTGGCGGTGGTAGTCGAAGAACAGGGTTTCGGCGCAGCGTTTCCCCTCGTCGTAGCAGCTGCGGACGCCGATCGGGTTCACGTTGCCCCAGTAGGTCTCGCGCTGGGGGTGCTCCTTCGGGTCGCCGTAGACCTCGCTCGTGGAGCTCTGGAGGATCGGGATGCGCAGGCGGCGCGCGAGGTCCAGCATGTTCATCGCGCCGAGGATGTTGGTGCGGATGGTCTGGACGGCGTCGTGCTGGTAGTGGATGGGCGAGGCGGGACAGGCGAGGTTGTAGATGGCGTCGACTTCGAGCTCGATCGGGATGGTGACGTCGTGGCGAATGAGCTCGAACGACGGATTGGAGAGCAGGTGCCGGATGTTGTTTTTCGAGCCGGTGAAGAAGTTGTCGAGGCAAATCACGTCGTTGCCGCGCGAGAGCAGCAGTTCGCAGAGATGGGAGCCGATGAATCCGCCTCCGCCGG
>JAFSZN010000032.1 GCA_017455665.1 Lentisphaeria bacterium | reverse complement strand
TGGTCCTCGTAGCGGGTCACGACGACCGCCTTCACGCTGATGCCGAGCGAACGGAGATTGTCCATGATGCGGAAGGTGTCGGCGTCGTAGGCGATGCCGAAGTCGGCGCGGATCTTCTTGCGTTCGATGTCGCCCGCGTAGATGCAGATCACGACGTCGATCTTGTCCTTCAGGCGCTGGAGCAACTTGAGCTTGACGTTCGGGTCGAAGCCGGGCAGGATGCGCGCGGCGTGGTAGTCGTAGGCGAGCTTGCCCCCGAATTCGATGTAAAGTTTGTTCTGGAACCGCTCGGCGCGGCGCAGAATCTCGGCGGACTGTTCCTCCAGATAGCGTGTGTTGTCAAATCCGATCTCGTTCATCGTCGTTTTCCGTGTTTTCCGGCGCGGCATCCGATGCTTTTTTGTGCTCCGGCATGTGCTTCGCACGGCACAGTCCGGTTTGTTGGCAGGGCATCCGGCGGGGCGGGGCAGGGGGGACAAAAAAGACAGGGGAGTCGCGCATCTGTTTTTCAAAGATTTTTATCCTAATAATATAACCGTGAAACGGGGATTTATCAACCGTGAAACGCCGTTTTTTTTCTGAGTGTTTTCAAAAAAGTCGCGGCGCCATGGGAAGATGGTGTTTCCGGAGCGTTTCGTGCCCGGAATGAAGCCGTTTCAGGCGTTTTTTCCGCTTTTTTCCGAAATTCCGCTTGAAAAAATGAACGGAGCATGCTACATTAAGACATTCACCCTGCTTATGGCCGCGCCGGAACTCTGTTGTTTATCCGGACATCGTGCCATAAATCCCACCCGTCCGGCAGGCATCATCCGCCTGTATCATTGTCCGGACGGCATGCCGGATCCCCGGAATATGTTTGCCCTGGACGGCTCAAGAAACGCATTCCGGAATCACAACCCGAAAAGAACCCGCACGGAGACGGAAGAGTTGAAACCTCTTGCTCTGACCGGCGGAATCGCATGCGGAAAAACGACGGCGGGCCATTTCCTGCTGGAAGCCGGATTCTCTCATGTCTATGACACCGATGCGATCTGCCACGACCTTTATGAAAAACCCACGCCGGAACTGCTTGCCGGAATGCGGAAAAACTGGGGCGACGACGTCGTGACCCCGGATCGCCGCATCGACCGGGCGGCGCTGTCGAAACGGCTTTTCGCCGCATCGGACCGGGCGGCGGCGTTTGCGTCGCTGAACGCGCTGGTGCATCCGGCTGTGGATCAACGTCTTCAGGAGCTCATGGCGCAGGACGCCGTCGGGGGAAACGATTTGGTCCTGGTCGAGGTCCCGCTTCTCTTCGAGATCGGCTGGGAAACGAAGTATTCGCACACGATCGCGGTCTGGATGCCGCGGGAAATGCAGATCGAACGCCTGATGGCGCGCAACGGTCTGACGCGCGAGGACGCGGAATCGCGTCTGGACGTGCAGATGTCCGCCGACGCGAAACTAGCCCGAGCCGATTTCGGTCTGATCAACAACGGCGGACCGGAGCATCTGCGAAAACAATGTTTCGAGCTTGCAGCGCATTTGAGAACAAACCTGTTATAAACCTTCTTTCTTAAAAATCCCCCTTATATTTGTCCTGTATTTTTAATTCAAAATAACCATATCCGAAAGGAAAAACTGATGTCCGACGAACTGGAAAACATGCAGTCCGAAAACCAGAATCCCGTACAGAATGAAATGCCGGAGCAGGCAGCCCCGACCGTCGAGGCGGAAGCCGAAGCGCCCGTGAAAAAACGCCGCGGCCGTCCGCCGAAAAAACGTCCGGAAGACGACGCGGAGGCGGAAAATGCTCCCGATCTGCCGCTGGAATCCGCACCGGAGGAAAAGCCCGCCGCTCCGGTCCAGGCCGCGTTCGGTTCCAAATCAGCAGCCCACGAATCCGCATCCCGCAGCGAAATGTCTTCCGCGGATTTCGGCGAGGACGGCGACTACGACCCCGCGTCCGTCCAGCATGTCGACTCCTTCACGCCGGCTTCCCGCAAGGGATTAAAAGCCGTCCGTACCTATAAGTTCAGCCTCGACGACGGCGACGAAGATTTCGACGGCGGTCCGCAGGAACAGGAATTCCCCGGCGGAATACGCCCGAACGAGATCGTGGTCGCGGGCATGAACGAATCCGGCGGCGCGTCCGTCGACCTCCCGCCCGACGACGACAGCATCGTCTATGTGCCGCCGGCTCCGAAAGCGTCCGCCCGAATGCCGCGCGAGGAGGCCGCCATGCCGGATTTCTCGGAGGACAACATGGAGCCTCGGAACCTCGGCGAACAGGCGCCCGCCGAACCTCGTCAGCAGAGTGAAACCGCCGCCCCCGCGCAGGGCGAAACCGCAGCGGCGCGTCCGGCGGTCCAGCAGCAGAACAACCAGAACCAGCAGAACAACAACCGTCAGTTCAACAAGCAGCAGAACAACCAGAACCAGCAGAACAATCAGCGCAACAACAAGCATAATCGCCAGTTCAACAACCAGAATCAGCAGAACAACAATCGCCAGTTCAACCAGAACCCGCAGAACAACAACCGTCAGTTCAACAAGCAGCAGAACAACCAGAACCAGCAGAACCAGAAACGCCGGTTCCAGGGCGGCAACGGAGGCGGCTACAACAGCATCCGCCAGGGCGGCGACGATCCGACTTACGCCGAAATACGCCGCCTCATGAAGATGACGCAGCAGAACTACAACAACGGTCCGCGCATCGAGTACGACGAGAACGGCGAGCCGATCCCGCCGCCGACCCTGAACATTACCGAGCTTCAGCAGAAGAACATCACCGAGCTCAGCCAGATGGCGCGCGAAATGGGCATCGAGGGCGTCGGCGTCCTCACCAAATCCGAGCTCGTCTTCGAGATCACCCGCGCCAACAGCGACAAGTGCGTCCTCGTCGGCAGCGGCTTCCTGGAGGTCATGCCCGACGGATTCGGGTTCCTGCGCTCCCCGTACTACAGCTATCTGCCGTCCTCCGAGGACATCTACCTCAGCCCGAACCAGGTCCGCCGCTATGCCGTCCGCACCGGCGACTTCATCGAGGGCGAGATCCGCCAGCCGCGCGAACAGGAACGTTTCTTCGCGATGTTCCGCGTGACCGCCATCAACCACCAGTCGCCCGAATGCAAGCGCGACATCATCCCGTTCAACGAACTGAAGCCGTATTTCCCGACCCGCCGTCTCTTCCTCGAGACCACTCCGGACGAATTGTGCGGACGCGTGGTCGACCTGGTGACGCCGATCGGACTCGGCCAGCGCGGCCTGATCGTCGCGCCGCCGCGCACCGGCAAGACCGTGCTCCTGCAGAAAATGGCGAACTCGATCATCAAAAACAACCCCGAGGTCATCCTGATCATCCTGCTGATCGACGAACGCCCCGAGGAAGTCACCGACATGAAGATGAGCGTGAGCTCGAACGCGGAAGTCGTGAGCTCGACCTTCGACGAGCCGCCGGAACGCCACGTGCAGATCGCCGAAATGGTTATCGAAAAGGCAAAGCGCCTGGTCGAATCCCGGAAGGACGTCGTGATCCTGCTCGACTCCATCACGCGCCTCGCCCGCGCCTACAACACGCTCCAGCCCCACAGCGGCAAGATCCTTACCGGCGGCGTCGACGCCAACGCCCTGCACAAGCCGAAACGCTTCTTCGGCGCGGCGCGCAACATCGAGGACTACGGCAGCCTGACCATCATCGCCACCGCGCTGATCGACACCGGCAGCAAGATGGACGAGGTCATCTTCGAGGAGTTCAAGGGCACCGGCAACATGGAGCTGCACCTCGACCGCCGTCTCGTCGACAAGCGCGTCTACCCCGCCATCAACATCGAGGCGAGCGGCACGCGCAAGGAGGAATTATTGCTCCACCGCGACGAACTCCCGCGCGTCTGGACGCTCCGCAAGGCGATGACCGGCGTCCCGCCCGTCGAAGCCATGGAGGTCCTGATCTCCAAGCTCAAGAAGGTCTCGACGAACGCCGAGTTCCTGATGTCGATGCCCGCCTCGAACTGAGGCGGATTTCCGGAAACGCCCAGCTCAGGAGGTCCGATGATGAAAGCCCTGTCCCTTCTGTCCCTTCCGGTTCTCCTCGTCTGCGTGCTCGCCGCATGCGGCCCCGCCCAAACGGCGCAGCAGGCGGCGGAATCTTCCGAAGCTGTTTCCTCGCCCGATGCCGACCCCTTCGCGCCGAAGCCGCCCGCCGGGATGAAGCTGGTCTGGTCCGACGAGTTCAACGCGGACGGACGGCCCGACCCGGCGAACTGGACGTACGAGACCGGGTATGTGCGGAACCACGAGGCGCAGTGGTACCGTCCGGAGAGCGCCGAGGTGCGCGACGGATGCCTGGTCATCACGGCGGAACACCACGCGCAGCCGCTTCCGAATCCTCGGAGGAATGGCGACTGGTTCGGGTTCGGCGTGGACAACCGCCCCATCGAATACACCTCCGCCTGCCTCATCACAAAGGGGCTGCATTCGTTTCAGTACGGCCGCATCGAGGCGCGCATCAAAGCGCCCCTGATGGAAGGCTCCTGGCCCGCGTTCTGGACGCTCGGCGTGTCCGAAAACTGGCCGTCGTGCGGCGAGATCGACATCTTCGAGTATTACAAGGAAACGGTCCTCGCGAATTTCTGCTGGGCCGCGCCCGGCGGCACGTGGACGCCCGAATGGAACACCGTCCGCACGCCGATCAGAGAATATCGGAAGAACGATCCGGAATGGGCGGACGAGTTCCACGTGTATGCGATGGACTGGGACGAAAACCGCATCGTGCTGTCCGTGGACGGGCGCGCCGTGAACGATTCCTCTATCGCCGAGGTCAGAAACGCCCGGTTCCGCTCCGTCGCGAATCCGTTTCATCAGCCACACTATCTGCTGGTGAACCTCGCGCTCGGCGGCGACAGCGGCGGCGACGTGACGAAGGTACCGTTTCCGGTTTCCATGTATGTCGACTACGTTCGCGTCTACCAGAAAACCGAGTGATCCGTAAAAAAACGGCGGAAATATGCCGTGCCGGAGAGAGCGTCACTGTCTCCGGTCGGCAGGAAAATGGTAGTGCGGAAAGGAATGCCCGCTTCGGTCACTGCCGGACGGATTCGAGCTTGCGTTCGATGGCGTCGAAATCCACGTCGCCGTCGAGGCTCAGCGCCTTTTCCCAGTATTTGCGGGCGGACGCCTTGTCGCCGAGCGCGTTGAAGATGTCGCCGGCGTGGTCCGTGATGGTGGCGTCGATGTCGTCGCCGAGGATTCTGATCGCGCGCAGGATCTCCCGTTTCGCCTCCTCATAGCGTTTGAGCTTGAAGAGGACCCACGCGTAGCTGTCGGCGATCGCACCGTTCTCCGGGTCGAGCTCGACCGCCTTCTTCAGGTATTCGAGGGCTTCGGGGAGCTTGTAGCCGTGGTCGGCGAAGATGTAGCCGAGGGAGTTGTAGATCTCGGCGTCGGGGACGTCGTCGGTGCGGCCGGCGGGCGGACGGCTGGTGAGGAGTGGCGCGAGCATCTGTTCGACGTACTGCATGTTGTTCGCCTTGTCGGCGATGTTCGCGCTGATGAGGCGGAAGCGGCGTCCTTCAAGCAGGGCGGGGGTGATGCGCGCGGCGTTGCGGATGCGTTCGAGCGCCTTGTCGTAGTTGCGGAGGCGCATGTAGCAGTCGGTCTCGACGAGGAGGCGTTCTGTGTCGAGCGGGGCGCGCTGAAGCGTTTCAAGCGCCTTTTTGTAATTGCCTTTGCTGAATTCGAGCTGGCCGAGCTTCGTGAGGATGAGGTCGGGCGATTCCAGAAGCGTGCCGAGGATGCGGTATGTGCGCTCGGCGTCGTCGTAGAGTTTCGCCGCGGTCTGGAGCTCGGCGCACACGGCGAACATGCTCGGAGTCGGGGCTTTCACGACGGCGAAAATGCGGTCCCAGGCGCGCGCGCCGAGGAGCGGTTCGTCCAGTTCGTCGGCGAGGACCGCGACGGTGAACAGCGCTTCGGTGTCGCCGGGCGCTTCCGCCAGGCGGGCGAGCGCGGCCGCCATGACCTGCGACTTGTAGCCGAGGTCGCAGAGGATGCGGAACGGCTCGGGGAAAACGGGGTTTTCGACCTCCTTTTTGCGGTCCAGCAGGCAGGTCAGCGAGGTCCGGGCGAGACGGTACATCTCGTCGCGGAGCGCCCACGCGGTGCGGTTGAACGGGACGAGCACGGAGGTCGCGAGCGGGGATTTCGCGTCGGCGGCCTCCATGTCCCCGGCGCAGGAGACGATCAGCGCGGACTGGACCTGGGGAGAGGCGTCGAAGACGCGCATGGAGGCGAGTTCGGCGCGGAGCGCGCGGAGCTTGTCCTGATACTGCCGCACGTCGTCGGCGAGCGCGGGATCCTCGCGGCGCTTCCTGTCGAACGCCTTGTCCGAATAGACGAGGACGAGCTTGGACGCGATGTTCGCGTTGTATTCGCGGCGGCGTTCGGAGGGCGGATCCGGGTCCTTGCGGACGGCTTCGAATGCGCGCTCGAAATACCTGACGGCGTCGTCGACGCGTTTGTCCTGCACGAGGACCTCGCCGCAAGTGAGGTTGAGCTCGCGCGAATCGGGATTGTCGTCTGCGAGTTTCAGCAGGCGCGGCAGGACCTTGTCGTGGAACGCGGGCTGGACGACCGCCTGGACGAGCGGGGAGAAGAACGCCTCGTTGTCGGGGTGTTTCGCCGCCATCTCGAAGAATCTTTCGATGTCCGCGTCCGTGAACTGGTTCAGGAGGAGGGAATTGTCGAAGATCCTCGCCAGATCCGCCAGCGTGTCCGCTTCGTCCTGCGCCGCAGCAGAGGGCAGCAGCTCGTCGAAGAAGAGCGTGGTATTCGGCAGCCAGTCGGACTCCATGTCGCCCTGCGCGAAGAGCGCGGGCGCTGCGGCAAGTGCTAGAAGCGCCGCCGTGAGGATGCGGAGTCTGGATGTGAGGAAAGAATTCATGCCGAAAACCGGAGGTAATAAAAAATGAAGTGTGCGGAAACAGGAAACGCGCCGGGAGTGCCGGAGGGGCACCGCGGGGCGCGTTCCATTCGTCCCGGACGTCCGCCGGGGTGCAAGAAGCGGGATTTCCGCTTACTTGTTTTTATGCCGCATTGCCTTCAGCAGTTTTTTGCGTTTGTGCTGAGCGATTTTGCGACGGCGTTTTTTTCTCAGATTGCCCATGATTGAAGATTCCTGGTTAAAAGTATGGCTGGTTTGAAAAAAATATTGCTAAGAATATAGCATCAAATCCGGAAATGGCAAGCGAAAAACGCTTTTTTCACCAAAAAAAACACGTTTTTGATGC
>JAFSZN010000031.1 GCA_017455665.1 Lentisphaeria bacterium | reverse complement strand
TGGTGGTGATGGTGGTGATGATGCTCGCCGTGCTTATGCTCGCCGTGTTTGTGCTTGTATTCGGGATCCGTGTCGGCAAGGTTGCCGGTCTTCACGGTAGGAGAAGCTGCGTTTTCCGCGGCCGGTGCCGGGGAAGCCGCCTGCGCGGGTTCGGAGACGATCTTTTCTTCAGGCTGGTCTGTGGTTTGCGACATGGCGACAACTCCTGATCACAATGATGTTAAACGGAAAAAGCCGGGAAAACCGGTATCCGCCGCATGGGTGTTTGAAAAATCTTGAAATAATAATATAGATTGAAAAATGATTTTTGCAAGAAATATGAGGCAGAAACAATCATTTTTTCTGAAAAAAAGATTCAGCGGGAGAATCTGCCGGAAATAATGTCTATTTGCCGTTCGCCTGTTCCTGCAGCCAGTCCGCCAGCTCCGGTTCGACCTCGCGCACCGGGACCATCACGAAATCGCGCCGCGCCGCCTCGGGATGCGGCACGGTCAGGTCCGGCAGGCGGATCGTCTCCCGTCCGAACATGATGATGTCGAGGTCGAGCGTCCGCGAGACATGGTGCGCGTGGTCGTTCGGACGTCCGTTGTCCGCCTCGATCCGCTGACAGACTTTGAGCAGCTCCCAAGCCGTGCCGTCCCAGAAACCGGACAGTGCGGCGTTGAAAAACTCCGGCGCGCCGGGCTCGCATCCGACGGGCGCGGTACGGAGCGGAGACGAAAAACGCCGGATGCGGAATCCGGCGTTGGAGAGAGCTTCACAGGCACGGCGGAATGCTCCGGGGACGTCCCCGAGGTTTCCGCCGAGCGCGATGACGCAGAGCGTTTCAGCCATCAGAAGTCGAACGTGAACGCGTTGATCGCGTTGACGGCCTCGGAGATCTCCTTGACGAGTTCGGCCGGGATGGCGCTTTCGGCGTTCACGGCGAGGATCGAGTGGGAGTTTTCAAGGCTGTGCGGAGCGCGGACGTCGGTGATGTTGATGTTGTTCTTGCCGAGGACGCCGGCGATCTTGCCGATGATGCCGGGGGCGTCTTCGTATTCGACGAAGAGGTAGTTTCCGGCGGGGTGGATGTAGATGCCGTCGAACGAGTTGATGCGGGAGACCATGAGGCGGCCTTCGGCGATGGTGCCGCGGATGGAGATGCGTTCGGACCCGGCGATGAAGTCGATCGTGATGGCTTCGCCGTAGTGCTTGCTCTCGTCGACTTCGCGGACGATGAACTGGATGCCGCGGGATTCGAGGAGCTTCAGCGCTTCGTCCGCGCCGCTGAAGGCGTCGAACTGCGGGCAGATAGCGGCGGTGACCGGGGCGATCATCCACTTGGAGAACTGGTGGAGCTTGCCGTAGCAGCTGAGCTCGATCTTGGAGACCGCGCGGCCGTTCAGGTACGCCACGCCGAGGCCGGCGAGCACGGAGGCGAGCTTCTGGTAGTTTTCGTCGAGCCCGTCCGGCACGCCCTTGTTCACGACGCACGCGGTCACGCCGTCCTCGAAGTAGGCCACGGTCTGGTCGGCGGCGCGCTTGGCGGCAAGGAAGTTGGCTTCCTTGGTGCTGGCGCCGAGGTGCGGGAGCATGATGTCGGCGATGTCGGCGACGGACTTGTCGCCTGCCGCGTCCTTCGCGTAGACGTCGTTGCAGAAGATCAGGTCTTTTTCCTGCTTGGCGGCGCGGATGGCGGCCTCGTCGACGATGCCGGCGCGGGCGCAGTTCACGAGCATGGCGCCATTCTTCATGAGGCCGAGCAGCTTGGCGTTGATCATGCCGCGGGTCTTGTCATTTTCCGGGATGTGCAGCGAGACGATGTCGGACTGCGCGAAGACTTCCTCGACCGTGCAGAGCTGCGCGCCGAGGTGGGCGGCGAGGTCGGCGGAGAGGATCGGGTCGTAGGCGAGGATCTTCACGTCGAAGCCGGAGAGACGCTTGATGAGCAGGCGGCCGATGTTGCCGAGGCCGAGGATGCCGACGGTCTTGCCGGTCAGCTCGCGGCCCATGAAGCTCTTCTTCTCCCATTTGCCGGCGCGGGTGGACTGGTCGGCGGGGACGAGCTTGCGGTAGGCGGCGAGGATCAGGGCGATGACTTCCTCCGCGACGGCATTGGAGTTCGCGCCCGGGGTGTTCATAACGTCGATGCCGAGCTTGCGTGCGTGGCGGATGTCGATATTGTCGAAACCGGCACCGGCGCGGACGACCAGCTTCAGGTCCTTCAGTCCGTCCATGATCTCGGGCGTGACCTTCTCGCTGCGGACGATGATCGCGGAGGCGTCGGAATTCTCAGCTGCCAGATCGGCGAGCTGCACGTCCGGATTCTGGACCACGGTGAAGCCGTGTTCGCTCAGGATTTTTTCAACGACCTTGTCGAGTTTGGTGGGAATGAGGACTTTTCTCATGGCTGTCTCCTTGTGCGCCTTCACGCACGGTTGCGGTTGTCCAAAAAAACTTGGAGCATATAATATACACCGTGTGCGCGAAACTTTCCACCGGATTCCGTCAAATAGTCCCGTTTTGCCGCGAAAACGGGCGGAAAGGGAGGAACGGAGGAGAAAGCCGCCGTCAGATGCCCAGGCGATCCTGCCGCATCAGTTCCGCGTCGCGGAAATCCATGCGCGGCGTGTAGCCGTCCAGCGGCAGGACGAGCGTGTGGACCGCGTCCAGGATCCAGTCCGGCTGCGGATAGTAGCTTTTTTCCAGCTCGGGACACGGCGAGATCTCGTTCGGCGCGCCGATCGCGACAGGCGGCGCGTCCAGGTCGTCGAAACAGTACCGCGCGATCCGGGCGGCGAGCGTCTGCATCCAGGAGCCGCGTTCGCACGCCTCCGACACGATCAGGATGCGTCCGGTCTTCCGCACGGACTGCACGACCAGGTCGAAATCGAACGGCACGAGCGAACGCGCGTCGATGACCTCGGCGGAGAGATGGAATTCGAGTTCGAGGCGTTCCGCCGCCTGCATCGCCGGATAAAGCGCCGGGCCGACCGTCAGGATCGTGAGGTCGTTTCCGGCACGCTTCACGTCGGGCGTCCCGAGGGGGATCTCGTAATCGCCTTCCGGCACGCCGTCCGCGCGGAACATCTCCGGCGTATCGTACAGGCGCTGGCTTTCGAAGAAGACGACCGGATCGGTCCCCGCGAGCGCCGCCGCCAGCATGCCCTTCGCATCGTACGGAGTCGCCGGATAAACGACCTTCAGACCGGGGATGTGCGTGCAGAGCGCGGTCCAGTCCTGCGCGTGCTGTGCACCGTATTTCGCCCCGACGGACACGCGAAGCACCACGGGCATTTTGAGCATGCCAGCCGACATCGCCTGCCATTTCGAGAGCTGGTTGAACACCTCGTCCCCGGCGCACCCGATGAAATCGCTGTACATGAGCTCGATCAGCACGTGTCCGCCGCACATCGCGCAGCCGACCGCCGTCCCGACGATCGCCGCCTCGGAGATCGGCGCGTTGAACAGCCGGTGATAGGGCAGCGCCTCGGTCAGCCCGGTGTACACGCCGTATGCGCCGCCCCAGTCGCGGTTGTCCTCGCCGTAGATGACGAGCCTGTCGTCCGCGTATGCCCGGCTCAGGACCGCCTCGAACAGCGCGTCGCGCAGCGTGAACGCCTTCAGCCTGGAAACCGGATTGCCCGCGGCGTCCAGATAAAATCTTGTTTTCTCCGCGAGCTTTTTCCGCCTTGCATTCTCCTCGATCGGCTGCGTGACGTCGCGCCCGACGACCGCCGGATGCGCCTCGGTGCGCCCGTTCGAAAAATTGTACTTGCGGAAGGCGTCGGGGGCGCGGACCGGGTCGGGGCGAGGCGAAACCGCCGTGTCCGCCGCCAGTCGCGTGAGGCGCGTGACATGTTCGATGATCCGTGCGTCCATCGCCTCGAATTCGGCGGAAGAGACAAGCCCCGCTTTCTCCAGATTGTTCTTTAACGCCAAAATCGAATCCGCCTTGCGCCATTCTTCGATCTCCTCCTGCGAACGGTACGAGTTCGCGTCCGTGGCGGAGTGCCCGGCGTAACGGTATGTGATGGTTTCGAGGAAGACCGGGCCGCGGTCCGCCTCGATGAGCGCGCGTTTCCGGCGGAAGGCGTCGATCACCGCCAGCGGGTTATAGCCGTCGACGCGCTCCGCGTGCATGGCTTCCGGGTTCACGCCGGCGGCGACCCGTGCGGCGCATCCGTATGCCATCGTCTCGCCCGAGGTCTGACCGCCCATGCCGTAGCAGTTGTTGATGCAGTTGAAGATGACCGGCAGGCCGCCGCGGTATCCTTCCTCCCACAGCATGTTGAACTGGTCCATGGCGGCGAAGTTCATCGCCTCCCACACCGAGCCGCGTCCGAGCGCGCCGTCCCCGAAATTGCAGACCACGAGGCCGCCGCTCCGGGTCACTTTCCGGTACAGCGCCGCGCCCGCCGAGATCGTCGCCGAACCGCCCACGATGGCGTTGTTCGGGTAGATGCCGAACGGCGGGAAGAAGACGTGCATGGAGTTCCCGTGTCCGCGGTTGAACCCGTTTGCGCGCCCGAAGACCTCGCAGATGAACCCGTAGAGCAGGAAATCCGCCGCGAGTTCGCGGAGGCTGCCGCTTTGAGCATTTTGTTCCACGACGCGCAGGATATCCGGCCGCGACTTCATGATGCCGTCGAGCTCGGTTTCGCTCAGCGTCCGGACGGCGCGGAATCCGCGCGCGAGGAATTCGCCGTGGCTCCGGTGCGACCCGAAGATGATGTCGTCGCAGTCGAGCGTGAACGCCATGCCGACGGCCGCCGCCTCCTGTCCGGTGGAGAGGTGTGCCGGGCCGGTGTAGCAGTATTCGATGCCGTTGTAGTTTTTGACCGTGCGGACGCCGTAGATCATGGTCTCGACCTCACGGATGTACCGCATGTCGAGGTAGATCGCCTTCAGTTCCTCAGGCGAAAACGCCTTCAATTCTTCCTCGAAGGTTTTATTGTATTGATTCAGCGGGATCTCCGGCATTTCCAGCCGTCCCGCCCGCCTCAGTTCCGAGGGATGGATGATCTGTTTCTTCGGCATCGCGTCCGCTCCGAGGTTAAAGTTCCATCAATGCGGCGTCGCGCAGGACTTCCGCCACGGTCGGATGGGGGAATACCGTCCGCGCGAGCTCGTCGGCGGTCATGCGCTGCGTGACCGCCACCGCCATTGCCGGGATGATCTCGGACGCCGGATTGCCGAGCATGCACGCGCCGAGGATGCGTTTCTCCTCGTCCAGCACCAGCTTCATGATGCCGTTTCCGCCCTCGTTTTCCGCCTGGTACCGCCCGCTGAAAAGCAGCGGCAGCTTAAGCGTCTTCACGTTCAGCCCCTTTTCCGTCGCGGTCTCCTCGGTCTCGCCGACGGACGCCGCTTCCGGATTCGTGTAGATGACCGACGGGATCGCGTCGTAGCGCATCGTGTCGTCCACGCCCCGGATCATGTTCACCGCCACTTCCGCCTCGCGGTACGCCGTGTGCGCCAGCATGGAAACGCCGTTCACATCCCCGGCGGCGAATACGCCCGGCACGTTCGTCTGCATCTTGTCGTCCGTGCGGATGCCGCCGTTCGAGCCGAGTTCGATCCCGAGCGATTCGAGTCCGATATTCCGCGTGTTCGGTTTTCGTCCGGCGGCAACCAGAACCCTGTCCGCTTCCAGCTCGAATCCGTCGCCGTTCGACTTCACGCCGCGAACATGTCCCGCCTCGACCGCCTGGATCCGGCTTCCGGTCAGGAATTTGACCCCGCGCGCCGTGTAGTTCCGCTGGAGCAGCGCCGCGATGTCGCGGTCGATGCGGCCGCCGATCCGGTCGAGCATCTCGACGACCGTCACATCCGATCCGGCGGAATTGAAATACGACGCCATTTCCAATCCGATCGCGCCCGCGCCCATCACGATGAGTTTCTTCGGGACCTCGGTCATCGACAGGATCTCCCGGTTCGTGACCGCGAAACCGTCCGCGAGCGCCTCTTTCAGCCCGGGGATCGGCGGGACCGCGGCGGATGATCCGGTCGCGATGAGCACATTTTTCCCGGCGAACTTTTCGCCGCCCGCCTCAATGACAAATTCGCCCGCTTCGTTTCTGCCCGCCAGCACGCCGTTTTCGCGTATGACGTCCGCACGGGCTTTCTTCATCTGCATTTCCACGCCCGCGACGAGCTTCTTCACGATCTTGTCCTTGCGCGCCACCACGAACGCATGGTCGAGCACGGCGTCCTTCGCCGTCACGCCGTACTTCTCCGCGCCGCCCTTCGCATAGTCGTACAGCTTCGCGGAATACAGCATCGTCTTGGTCGGGATGCACCCCTCGTTGAGGCAGACCCCGCCCAGCGTTTTCCCTTCGAAGATCGCAGCGTTCAGCCCGAAATGCCCGGCGCGTTCCGCCGCACGGAATCCGGCGGGGCCGCCGCCCAGGATCAGGAGATCATATGTCATGTGTTTTATCCTTATGTGAGGTTGATCGTGTTTATGGTTCTGTCCCGCCCGGTTCGAGCAGAAGGGCGAGTTCGTTCAAAAATCCTGCCGCCCGGAGCGCGTCGACGCCCGCGCGGTCGTATGCGAGCGTCAGCCGGATCGCCGGATATGCCTCGATCCCGCCTCGTTCGGCGGCTTTTATCTGCATGAAGACGGCGCCGATCCCGAGCGCGCAGAGTTCCGGCGGCGTCAGCGCCGGCGTGAAGCAATCCACCCCGTATGCGCTCAGGTCCGCCACGGAGAACGTCCCTTCCTGAAACTCCTGCGGCTTCGAGGCAAAGCGTTTGCAGCGCTCCGAGGCGTTGCGCATCAGCACGGACAGTTCGTCCGCCGTGTATGCTTCAGCGCACCGGATGACGGGTTTCAGCGTACCGAGCGATGTTTCCACGCCCAGGCGCAGATGCACCGTGTTGTATTCGTAGATCTTGTCGCCATGGCGCCGCGCGTTCAAATCGTTTTTCTTGACCAGAAGCCGCACCAGTTCGCGGCAGACCACCGCGCCGGGCGTGAGCCTGTTTTGAGGCGTACAACCTGCCAGGACTTTTCGTGCATCGAACACTCTGCCGACGAATCCGGTCTGTCCAGCTTCTTTCGCATAAATCGAACGCATATTGACGCGGTCGGCGATCGTCAGCGGACGCCCGGAATAGATACCGCATGCTTTCCTCGTGACCTCACGTTGAACAGCGCCAAGCACATCGCGTTCAATGACGCGTCCATCCGGTCCGCTGCCCGTGTGAATCGCGCTTAAATCCACGCCAAGCTCGTTCGCCGTCTTTCTCGCACGGGGAGAAACCTTCTGCTTTGCGTTCTGCGCCTTTTGAACGAAAACATGTTCAGCAGCGGAAGCCGGATTCTTTTCTATCGGAATGTCAACTGTTTCTTCTGTGTGATCCAGCTGTTTTTCCATTGTTTTGCCAAGTTCATTCAAAAGCGTTTCCAGCTCGGATTCCTCGAAAACCGCTGTGTCGGACAGGATGCCGACCGGACTGCCGACCGCGGCTTCTTCGCCTTCTCCGGTCAGGATCCGCACGAGAAAACCGTCCGACTCCGCCTCGTACTGAAACGTCGCCTTGTCGGTCTCGAGGGAGAAAACCGGCTGTCCTTTGCGGACGCGTTCCCCCTCGCGCACGAGCCATTTGGACAGGATCGCGCTTTCGTCGGAGACGCCCATCTGGGGCATCCTGATCACGCTTAACATAATCGGTCGGACCCGTTCTTTTTGAGCTCAGAGCACGTGGACGCCCGCCGCCCGGAACGCTGCCTTGATCGACTCCGGCGCCTTCGAGTCCGTAATAAAGGTGTCGATGTCGGAAAGCCGGGCAAAGGTGAACGGCAGGATCGAGTTCAGTTTCGAGCTGTCCATCAGCATGATGACGCGCCGCGCCGAAGCGATGATCGCACGTTTCAGCACGCATTCGTGCTGGCCGCCGACGGAGAACCCGGTCGCGTCGGTGTACCCGGAGGCGCAGACGAACGCCGTGTCGATGTTCAGCGTCTTGAGCTGGTCCAGTACGTTGAGGCCGCAGGTCGAGATCGTTTTCCGCTGGAGCGTGCCGCCGAGCAGGATGACCGTCGGGTTCTTTTTCTTGAGCACGATCTCGATCCCGATGTTCGGCGCGGACGTGGTGATGATCAGGTTGCGGTCCGGGAGCTCGCGGGCCAGCATCTTCGCGGTCGAACCGGCGTCGTGGTACTTGCTGTTGTCGGTTTCGACCAGCGCCGCCGCTTTCGCGGCGATCTCCTGCTTCAGGT
>JAFSZN010000030.1 GCA_017455665.1 Lentisphaeria bacterium | reverse complement strand
TCCGGCACGGCCGACCACGCTGGAGATGTTCACGATCTTGCCGTAGCGCGCCTTCATCATGGGGCGGATGGCGGCCTTCGTGAAGTTGTACGTGCCCTTCAGGTTGACGGCGATCACGGCGTCCCAGTCGGCCTCGCTCATGCGCATGAGCAGGTTGTCCTTGGTGATGCCGGCGCAGTTCACGAGGATGTCCAGGCGGCCGAACTTCTCCATGACCGTCTTGATCGACGCTTCGGCGTCTTCGTACTTCGCGACGTTCGCCGCGATGGCGATGGCGTCGATGCCCTGTGCGCGGAATTCCGCCACGGTCTTGTCCGCCGTTTCCTGCATGATGTCCACGACCGCGAGCTTCGCGCCTTCTTTCGCCAGGCGTTCGCAGATCGCGCGTCCGATGCCGCGGGCTCCCCCGGTCACCAGCGCCACTCTGTTTTCGAGTTGACTCATTGTGTTTCTCCTGATTCGGGTTGAATATATTGGGTTAAATCGGTTTCAAACAAAGATATTAGGATGTCAGGCGTCCGCCAGTCCGTCCACGCCGGAGACGTTGTGCAGCGCCGCGCCCGGCAGAATCTTCCGCACGAGGCCGGTCAGGACCGTGCCCGGCCCGAACTCCACGAAGCGTTCCGCGCCGAAGCGCTCCGCCATCACGCGCACGCAGGTGTCCCAGCGGACACTGCCGGCGACCTGGGAGACCAGGTTCGCGCGGATCTTCGCCGGATCGGATTCGGGCTCGCCCGTGAAATTCTGGAGCACGGGGAACTTCGGCGCGTTCATCGGAGTGGCGTCCAGCACGGGGGCGAGAGCCGCGCCCGCGGAAGCCATCATGCGGCTGTGGAACGCTCCCGCCACGTTCAGAGGCAGGGCGCGCTTGACGCCGCGTTCCTTCAGGATCCCGCATGCCTTCAGGACCAGGTCCTTCACGCCGCTGATCACGATCTGACCGGGCGAATTGTAGTTCGCCACGTCGATGCCGCATTCCGCGCAGACGTCCGCGATCACGGCAGGGTCGCCGCCGATGATGGCGGCCATGCCGCCCTCGGCTTCGTGGCAGGCGGCGTCCATCAGGGCGGCGCGCTTCGCAACGAGCTTCAGGCCGTCCTCGAATGTGAACGTCCCGGCGGACGCGAACGCCGCGTATTCGCCGAGGCTCAGGCCGCCCGCGGCAACTGCTTCCTCGCCGGGGTTCTTTTCGAGCCAGGCGGCGAGGCACGCCATGCTGGTGGTATAGATCGCGGGCTGGCAGTTCGCCGTCGCGGTCAGGTCGGATTCAGGGCCTTCAAAGCAAAGTTTGGACAGGCCGCGACCGAGCACGGCGTCCGCGCGGTCGAAAACCGCTTTCGCCGCGGGAGAGGCTTCGTACAGGTCCTTGCCCATGCCGACGGCCTGGGCGCCCTGCCCCGAGAATAAAAACGCTGTTTTCAATGTCGTTGTCCTTTCTATGGATGCGCCCGCGACCGGAATTATCTAATGTTTCCGGAGAGAAAAGCAGGCATAATAAAATACCACATTTTTCCGAAAATGCAAATCTTCCGTTCAATCCGCGAGGAACGGAAATGTCCCGGCGTCTTACTTCAGCGCCGCCTGGAGCATGTCTTCCGTCACCGGACCCGGACGCAGGATGCTCCATGCGCCGCCGCGTTCGACTTTGATCACGGTCGACGCCACGGAATCCGGCGGGATCGCGCCGCCGTCCAGTACGCCGTCGGGCGGGATCGCGAGCGACGCCAGCGCCTCGTCGACGGTGTGCGCCGGAGGCTGCCCGGAAAGGTTCGCGCTGGTCGAGGCGAGCGGACGCCCGTAGGCTTTCAGCAGATTCAGCAGCGCGGGATGGTCCGGGATGCGGAATCCGGTGAACGCGTCGCCGTCCGGCACGATCAGGGTCACGGGGCCGGGACAGAACGCCGCCGCGAAGCGTTTCGCGGTCTCCGGCATCGCGGGAAACGCGGCTTCGACCGCCTCGCGCGAACCGAAAAAGAGCGTGAGGAGTTTGGACGCCGGACGCCGTTTCATCTCATATATCTTAGCGCGGGAGGCTTCGTGCGACGCGTCGCAGACCAGTCCGTAGACGGTCTCGGTCGGGACAAGCAGGACGCCGTCATCGCGCCGCAAGACATCGCGGAAGGCCGCGGCGGCGGACGCGCCGGAACAGGGGATCCGAATCATGAAGGTCACTCGGAATAAATATAGATCACTTCGCCCTCGCGGGACAGATGGTACTGTTCGCGGGCGACTTTCTCAATGGCGGAGGCGTTGTGCTGGAGGTCGTGGACCTCCTGCTGAAGCGTGAGGTATTCCCCCTTCACGCGGTCCAAATCCGCCTGAAGGTCAAACACTTCCTGTTCGGTTTTCTTGTACTTCTGGTACGCGGGCAGCACGAGGATGCCGGATACGATCAGCACCAGCACCAGCAGCGTATAAATGAAGCCTTTCAGAAGTTTTCCCATTCTTTCACCTCGACATTACACTAATATAGCACATTCTCCGAGAATTACAACAAAAAAAAGAAAAAAATCCGCCCCCGAAGGGGCGGACAGGGATTTCATTTGTGCCCGGCCGAAGCCGGGCCGCTGTTCGACACATCAGCTATGTGTCCGAGCGGAGCCGGACACTGCTCGGCACACTCCGTGTGTTAGCCGAGCTTGGCGACGCTCTCGTCGATCTTCTTCTTGATCGTCTCGAACGCGGCCTGGTTCTGGAGCTGTTCCAGCGTGTTCAGGGCGTTTCTGAACTTGGTGCGCTCGACGACTTCGTCGCCGATGGTCACGCAGATCGTGCCGTCCTGTTCGGGGCGGGACGAGAACGCGGCGTCCATGTCGACCTTGTCCGTGTAGTTCTTGCTGCGGACGTATTCGGAGATCATGCCGATGAGGAGCTGGCCGGGGCAGTTGTCCTGCTTGGCGCAGATCGTGACGGTGATCATGAAGCGTTCGGGAGCCGTGCCGCGCATGATCGGGATCTTGGCGTCGAAGAGCTGGCTGCGGTTCTGATAGACCGTGTGCAGCAGCTGGTGCGCCTCGTGGGAACCGGGCTGGCCGCCGATGTGGTCCTTGTAGCACTGGTCGACCAGGAAGTTGTCCTGGCTCTTCTGGACCTGCTGCGATTTGTCGGCCGCGTAGAGCCCCTGCTGGCGCTGGATGCGGATCGCGTCCGTGACGCCGACGGGCTGGCCGCCGCCGGAGATGCAGCCGCCGGGGCACGCCATGACTTCGACGAAGTCGTAATGGGCCTTGCCGGAGCGGACGTCGTTGATGAGGCGTTTGGCGTTGGCGAGGCCGTGGACGACCGCCACGCGGATCTCCTTGCCGGCCGCGGTCACGGTGGCTTCCTTCAGGGTGCTCATGCCGCGGACAGCCTTGAAGTCGACGCTGGCGAGCGGCTTGCCGTCGAGCTTTTCAACCGCATAGCGGAGCGCGGCTTCCATGACG
>JAFSZN010000029.1 GCA_017455665.1 Lentisphaeria bacterium | reverse complement strand
GGTGTCGTATTCGCCCTGGTACTCGGGGTCGAAGAGGATCGCCGGGACCGGGTTGAGCGAATGGCTGGTCTTGCGCTTCGGGTTTCCGTTCTTGTCGAGCTTCACGGAGCCGTCCTTGGCGTGTTCGTACATGTCGTCGGCGTTGCCGTGGTCGGCGGTGACGAGCATGACGCCGCCGGCGGCCTTCACGCTGTTGTAGATGCGTTCGAGGCAGATGTCGAGCGCGCCCATGGAGGTCTGGACCGCCTGGTAGACGCCGGTGTGTCCGACCATGTCGCCGTTCGGGAAGTTGAGGCGGATGAACTGGAATTCGTTGTTGTCGATCGCCTGGCAGACGCGGTCGGTGATGATCGCGCACTGCATCCACGGACGCTGCTCGAACGGGACGATGTCGGACGGGATCTCGATGTAGGTCTCGAGCGCCTCGTCGAACTTGCCTGTGCGGTTGCCGTTGAAGAAGTAGGTCACATGGCCGTATTTCTGGGTCTCGCTGATGGCGAGCGACTTGATGCCGGTGGCGCAGAGGTATTCGCTGAGGGTGCGGTCGATCTCCGGCGGGTTCACGAGGAAGTGGTTCGGCACGTGCGTGTCGCCGTCGTATTCCATCATGCCGGCGTAGTACACGTTCGGGCGCGGGCCGCGGTCGAACTCGGCGAGCGTTTCGGCGTCGAACGCCTTGCTGATTTCGAGCGCGCGGTCGCCGCGGAAGTTGAAGAAGACCACGGCGTCGCCGTCGACGACCGGGCCGACCGGGGTCGCGCCGTCGTCGGAGATGACGAAGGGCGGGAGGTCCTGGTCGATCGCCTTGGTCTCGGCGCGGAGGGTCTCGACGGCGTCATGGGCGGACTTGAAGTAACGTCCCTTGCCGAGGACGTGCGTTTCCCAGCCCTTGCGGACCATGTCCCAGTTGGCGTTGTAGCGGTCCATGGTGATGACCATGCGTCCGCCGCCGGAGGCGATGCGGCAGTCCATGCCGTCCGTGTTGAATTCCTTCAGCCAGGCTTCGAAGGGGTCGATGTAGTCGAGGGCGGAGGTCTCCGGCACGTCGCGTCCGTCGAGGAGCGCGTGGATGCGGATCTTCTTCACGCCTTCCTTCTTCGCCTGTTCGAGCATGCCCTTCAGGTGGTTGATGTGGCTGTGGACGTTGCCGTCGGAGAAGAGGCCGATGAAGTGGAGCGTGCCGCCCTTTTTGACCTGTTCGATGAGGGCTTTCCACGTGGCGCCCTCGAACATGCGTCCGCTTTCGATGGCGGCGGAGACGAGCTTCGCGCCCTGTTCGAACACGCGGCCGCAGCCCATGGCGTTGTGACCGACTTCGCTGTTGCCCATGTCGGCGTCGCTGGGGAGGCCGACCGCGGTGCCGTGCGCCTTCAGCGTGGTCATCGGGAGGGTGGCCATCATCTTGTGGAGGAACGGCGTGTTGGAGTCGAGGACGGCGTCGCCTTCCTTGTACTTGCCGATGCCGACGCCGTCCATGATGACGAGGACGACCGGGCCGCGGCGGGTGTGGAACGATTCATTCTTTTTCAGCGCTTCGAGCATGGGAAAACTCCTGAAGGTTGGTGCGCCGCCGCGTTTCGCGGGCGGGCGTGTTGTGTTTCGGTTGAAAATGTCATAACCTATTAATATACCACGCGAGGCGGGCCGATGCAAGCGGGAAGCCCGGAAGGAACGAAAAATGGCAAAAAAAAGCGAAACGGACTTGCATTTTCCGAAAAGGCATGTATCTTAAAAGGATAAAATTCGTTTTAAATCCCGCAAACAGGAATGGAATTCAATGGAAAAAGAAACTAAAACCGCGATCATGCAGAAATACGCCCGCCACGAGGGTGACGTCGGATCCCCCGAGGTCCAGATTGCCGTGCTCAGCTCCAAGATCGCCGAACTCACCGATCACATGCGTTCTCACAAGAAGGACAACAGCTCCCGTTTCGGCCTCATGGCCATGGTCAACCGCCGCAAACGCCTGCTGAAGTACCTCTCCAAAGAGAACCACGAGCGCTATCTCTCCCTCGCCGCCGAACTCGGTATCCGCGGCCAGAAGTGACAGCACGCTGCTCTTTGAATCGACACCCGAAAATGGTTGCGTTCCCGGGCTGAACTCGGGAATGCGGCCATTTTGTGTATTATAACCCTTTCACCAAAACCGTCCGCCGCGTGAAAAACGGCCGGATTTTCCGGTCAAATGACGCGGCGGCAATCCAACAACCGCCGACAGGAGCCACGCTCACCTGCTTCCCGTTCCCTGCGGAACCCGAAGCGGACGCGAGCCCTGAAACTGAATGGATGCACCATTTCGACGGCGGCCGGTGTGGAATTGACGTTATCAGCTCCCGACATGGACAACCCGGCGAATCCGGGTCCGGGCGCGGAGGCTGATACCGCGGTTCCACGCGGGCAAGCTGACCGAACGAATCCATTCGGGGACATGCAGGCTCCTGAGGCACCAAACCACCTCAAGGAGGTACCACATGCTGGAAGAGATTTCAGTCAAAATCAACATCGGACCGGGCCGCGACCTCACGCTGGCAGCCGGCAAGCTCGCTCACCTCGCCAACGGCTCCTGCACGGTCCGTCAGGGCGACACCATCGTCTTCTCCGCCGCCTGCTCCGGCGAGGCGAAGAAAGGCCAGGACTTCTTCCCGCTGCAGGTCGACTACCGCGAGAAGTATTCCGCGGCCGGCAAGTTCCCCGGCGGCTACATCAAGCGCGAAGGCCGTCCCAGCGACAAGGAGATCCTGATCTGCCGCATGGCCGACCGCCCGATCCGCCCGCTCTTCCCGGAAGGCTTCTTCGATGAAGTCCAGGTCTGCGGCCTGCTGCTCTCCGCCGACGGCGTGAACGAGGGCGACGTGCTCTCCATGCTCGGCGCGTCCACCGCGCTCGTGCTCTCCGACCTGCCGTTCCAGGGCCCGATCGGCGCCGTCCGCGTCGGCTGCATCGACGGCGAGTTCATCGCGAACCCGACGATCCAGGAAATGGAAAAGAGCACGCTCGAGCTCGTGTACGCCGGCCTGCCGGACAAGGTCATCATGATCGAGGGCGAGGCGAAGGAATGCTCCGAGGACACGCTCGAAAAGGCGATGATCTTCGCCAACGAGATCGTGAAGAAGCAGTGCGAAGCCCAGCTCGAACTCGCCGCCAAGGTCGGCCGTCCGAAGAAGGAGCCCACGCTCCACCTCGTCCCGGAAGATTTCAACGCCGCCATGATCGCGCTCATCTCCGACAAGATCGAGGCCGCGTGCCTCGTCCCCGGTAAGGAAGACCGCGAAAAGGGCCTCTCCGAGCTGAAGGAACTCTGCGCGGAACAGCTCAAGGAACAGTACCTCGAAGCATACGGCGAAGAGGATTTCAATTTCTACCTCGGCATGGCGTTTGACAAGTACGTCCGCGCCACCATCCGCAAGGCGATCCTCGAGAAGGGCTACCGTCCCGACGGACGCGGCGTGACCCAGATCCGCCCGCTCTCCGCCGAAGTCGGCGTCCTCCCCGTCGTCCACGGCAGCGCGCTCTTCCAGCGCGGCGAAACCCAGGCGCTCGTGATCGCCACCCTCGGCGGCCCGAAGGACGCCCAGGAGTCCGACAGGATCTACGGCGGCACCAACGTCAAGAAATTCTACCTGCACTACAACTTCCCGAACTACAGCACGGGCGAAACCGGCCGCATCGCCGGTCCCGGCCGCCGCGAGATCGGACACGGCAACCTCGCCGAACGCTCCGTCGCGCAGGTCGTGCCGAAGGACTTCCCGTACACCGTCCGCTGCGTCTCCGAGATCATGGCCTCCAACGGCTCCACGTCCATGGCGTCCGTCTGCGGCGCCACGCTCGCCCTCATGGACGCCGGCGTGCCGATCAAGTCCCCGGTCGTGGGCATCTCCTGCGGCCTCGTGACCGACGACACCGGCAAGGAACTCCTCCTCACCGACATCATCGGCGCGGAAGACCACTTCGGCGACATGGACTTCAAGGTCTGCGGCACCGAGGAGGGCATCACCGGATTCCAGCTCGACCTGAAGCTCCCCGGCATCCCGATCGCCACGCTCGCACGCGCCATGCAGCAGAACAAGGCCGCGCGCGCCGAGATCCACAAGGTCGTCCGCGACTGCATCGCCGCGCCGCGTCCCGAGGTCAGCCCGCGCGCTCCGCAGATGGAAGTCATCCACATCAACCCGGACAAGATCGGCGCCCTCATCGGCACCGGCGGCAAGAACATCAAGGAGATCACCGAATCCACGCAGTCCCAGGTGGACATCGCGGACGACGGCTCCGTCAGCATCCTCGCCGGCAACAAGGAGATCCTCGAAGAGGTCAAGCGCAAGATTCAGTTCTACACCGCCGAGGCCGAGATCGGCAAGATCTA
The DNA here is from genome assembly GCA_017455665.1 of Lentisphaeria bacterium. Classification (GTDB taxonomy): domain Bacteria; phylum Verrucomicrobiota; class Lentisphaeria; order Victivallales; family UBA1829; genus UBA1732. The sequence goes on along the minus strand of JAFSZN010000029.1, from coordinate 6,216 downwards.
CCGCGGCGTCGTCAAGACCGTCAAGGACTTCGGCGCGTTCGTCGAGATCCTCCCCGGCCAGGACGGCCTGCTCCACATCTCCGAGATGGCGAACTACCGCGTCGCGAACGTCACCGACATCTGCAAGGAAGGCGACATCGTGAGCGTGAAAGTCGTCGACATCGACCGTAGCGGCAAGATCCGTCTCAGCCGCAAGGCCGCCCTCGAAGAGCTCGACGGCAAGAAATAACACCGCAAGCGGTGCCGATACGGTGCTCTGCTACGCGAGAGCACACAGCAAGCGGCACAGCAAGCTGTGTTGCAGCAGTGCGCGGCTACGCTTTGCGCACGACGGGCTTGCCCTCAGGGACCGGATTCCACATAGGTTTCCGGTCCCGATTCTTTTTTGAAATAGATTTGACTTTTTCTGTTCCGGTTGTAAATTATAGACAACGAAAGCGTTTGTTTTTTTATCAGGAGACAGACAATGTGCCAGCTCGACAGGATCCGCAGTTTGAGGAGCGAGATTTACGAGATCGCCAGAAAGCACAAGGCCGCCAGGGTCTATGTGTTCGGTTCCTGTGCCCGGATGGAGGAGACGCCCGACAGCGACGTCGATTTCGTTGCAGAGTTTCAGCCGCATTCTTCCCTGTTCGACCTCGGCGGCTTGCAGTACGACCTGCAAAAGCTGCTCGGATGCAAAGTCGACCTGATCCCGGAAGATTCTCTGTCCGAAGACGCTTTCGCGGCAAATGTCAGAAAGGATATGGTCCTTTTATGACAAGCGATCGCGAAATCCGAGCGGTTGAAATCGTGAAATCCGACCGATTGAAATCGCGAAATCCGACCGAATGAAATCGTGAATATGACCGATTCGTGCTTGAAAATAAAAGAATAGAAGCTATATTATCCGCGGAACGGCAAAAGAAGGATGCAATACGATGAACTTCAAATCCCGCCTGCCCCTGTTTCTGCTGACCGGCATGTTTCAGCTGCTGTCGTTTTTCGCGTCGTCGTGTTATTGGTCCAAGTCTATGTCCGGCGAAGGGTATCAGGGCAATCACGTCTATTTGCTGAGGGATTACGGCGAGGCGGATCCGTCTGTTCTGTGTCCTTCGGACCGGGAGCCCATGCTGTATCTGAAGGAGATCGACGACACTTTTTTCCTGACACAGGCGCGAGGTGCGGACGAAGGCCGCCGACACGAACAGGAGTATTATCGCACTTTGATCAGGCGCGGGTATTATTCCGACGGGACTTCGTCCAAAGGGGAGAATGTCTCGTACCTGCTTGCGCCGGGGACACTGTTCCGGATCACATATTTCTTCTGGGATTTCGAGAACGGCGCGAGCATTTATGCCACGATCCTCAACGGTCCCTTGGCCGGGAAGAAAGCGTACATGAATTGTTTTTACAGGGATTTTCGAAGTCACCTTACGCCGTTCGAATATCCCGACGGGAGGACACAGCCCTTTTGGGTGGGGGCTGGCAACGGGGAAATGGCACTCGACACGGACCTGCTGGAGGATCTGGGCGAGCTGACGGACAACGAGCTGAAGGCGAAAGGGCTTTGGATGGAGCCGGGCACGGATGCGACCTTGAAAGCGGTCATGAAGCCGTTCCCGGAAGGAATGGATGAGTTTGTCTTTGATGGGGTGTTGTATTCCGCGCAGGCCGACGACGTTGATGCGCAACTTCGACTCAGCCAATGCTATTACGAGGGAGCCGGGGTAAGAAAGAGCCGAGACAGCGCCGAACGCTGGCTTGAGTCAGCCGTTAATCAAACGCAGAGGCGCGATCTCGAGCTCCGTCTGGCCCGCATGTATGCGGACGGATGGGGCGCGAGAGGATGGCGTTTTACAAAGGCGGAAAAGATATTCCGGAAATACGCGGAACAGGGGGATGTAGATGCGCAGTTCTGCCTTGGTCTACTGCTGGATTACGGGTATGATTGGGTGAAAAATGCTTTTTCGCCTGACAAGGAAATGCTCGAGAGCGGGAAAGAGTCGGTCCAATGGTATCAGAAGGCCGCTGATCAGGGCGATGCGAGGGCAATGCGTGCATTGAGCATGGCGTATTATGAAGGCGAACGTGTTGAACAGGACTTCGAAAAGGCCGCGGATTGGTTCAAAAAAGCGGCGGAGCTTGGCGATTTCGCCGCCCAGCGCGATCTGGGGTATCTGTACCTCAAGGGCAAAGGCGTGAAAAAGGACAAGGTCGAGGCGCGGAAGTGGCTGGAAAAGGCCGCCGCCCAAGGCGATATCTACGCCTCCGACCTCCTGAAAGAAATGAATTAGGCGGACATCTTCTGCCTGTCGCGTCCGCGTTCCCGTAATCAATCGAACTCGTGGGAACGAGTTTACCGAGGCGAGCGAATGCGAGCCCCCCGGATTACAACGAAAATGAGGTGAAAGATGAATGAAACCGAAAAACAAAAACCATCCGTTTCGAAAAAGGTGTCGATCATCGTTTGCTTCGCGCTTGCGTGGCTGATGGTCATTCCGCTTGTTCGGACCGCGGATAAATCATTGCTTCATGTTGTTTCCCCGTTCGCCTGCAATCTTTTTCTGGCATTGGGGATCAATCTGTGGTTCTTTCTGAAAAAACGAAGCAGGACTTCACTGTTTCTGCTGCTTTTCTACGATTTTCTGGTCCTTGTCGGGATTGTCGGTTATGTGATCGCGAAATGCGTAATCATCTATGCGACACAGAATCCAGGGTAAACAGGAGCATGCGGCAAACGCTCGGAGAGAAGCGAAGGCTGCGCTCAATCGCCTCAACGCGGAATGATCCCGCCAACCTTCAGCAATACACGAAAGGACCTGAACCATGTCGTCGCGAAGACTCATCCCGGCAGGCTCCGGGCAGGAAGTCGGCGGGAAAGATGGTGTTTTCCCTTGATTTCCCTGCATTTTCATTCATGTTGCCCTTGCTTTTTTTCATGGGGCGTGGTATAATAAAGTTGTGATACCTCAAACCCTCCGGCAGCAACGTGAAAGTTGAAATCAAGTCGAGCACAGAAAACAAGCCTGAGGTCTGAGGAAAGAACCCATGCTCCATGAAACCCTATTCTTACGAATCAACATAACAAACAGCCCGGGACAACAAAACGGGCGGAGGTACAACATGAAGAACTTATTGAAATCGGCATCCATCCTGAGCGTGGTGGTACTGTCCGCCTGTGCAACCGTCTCATCCGACGGCGACGACCCGTCGAAGGATTACGCCTGGGCGCGGGCGACCGTGGAAGCCGCGGAGCCCGGCGATCTGTCCGGCATCACGCCGTACGGGAAATTTCAGCGCTACACCTACTTTTCGCGCACGGCAGGGCGTGACACGAACCTGAACGTCCTGCTACCGCCCAATTATTCCAAGGACAAACAGTATCCTGTCGTCTACATCCTGCACGGATATACCGACGACGAGACCTGGATGGCACGCGACGTCGTCGGCATCCCGCAAATGCTGACGCGGCTCTACGCGGACGGGAAGGCCAAAGAAATGATCGTGGTCCTGACCTACAACTTCACGAACAAGGAACATGCGCGTGTCAACGGACTTGACATCATGACCGCCATCAAAGGCTACGACGATTTCATCGACGACATGGTCACCGACGTGATCCCGTTCGTCGAAAAGACTTTCTCCGTGAAGAAAGGCCGCAAGAACGCCGCGATCACGGGCTTCTCCATGGGCGGCCGCGAATCCATGTTCATCGCGTTCCGTCACCCGGAACTTTTCGGCTATGTCGGCGCGGTCTGCCCCGCACCCGGACTGATTCCCGTGCCGAATTCCCCCATGCATCCCGGCCAGATGACGCCGGAGGAAATGAAGTTCCCGGCGGAATACACCCCGAAATTCTTCCTGCTGAGCGCGGGCGGAAACGACAACGCGGTCCGCAATACACCGTCGGACTACAGCAAGATCCTGACCGACAACGGCATGGATCATATTTTCAACCTGACGCCCGGCACGGGTCACGACCCCTCAAGCGTCAAACCGCATCTGTACAAGTTTTTCCAGATCGTCTTCCAGTAACACCCCTGAACAATATGAAACGGGAATGAGCCTCGTTTTCAACGGGGATTTCGCCGCCCGGCGCAATCCGGGGTAAAGGACAGGACCGAAGCGGAGAAATGCCTCCGCAAGGCCGCCGTTTGACGAAATCCTCCAACTTTTTGCACCGTCAGAAAGGAACAGCCCCATGCCGTCGCGAATCGTCAGCAGAGTGTTCGTTTGCCTCGCCGCCGCGCATTTTGTGTTCTTTTGCGCGGGATGCAGACACGAAGTGCGTACCGGAAAGAATGATGAAACGGTCAGCGCAGTGATCACGCCGCTCCAGATCGGACCGCTGCTGCTTCCTTTCGGCGAGGAAAATGTCACCACCTACGGGCTTGCCACGGGACTGGTTACCGTAAACACCGAGTCGTACGGGATATCCGCCACAGTTTTGGGCTCGGGATTCAAGGGGACCAACTACGGGATATCATGCAGCCCTGTATTCTGCGTCGAAGGCAATGATTCAACGTTCAACGGGATCGCGGCCGGTGTTCTGAATTTCGGGGATATTCTCGGGTATGCGGGCATCGGAACGCAGAACGGCATTTCCATTTTTCCGCTTGAAACCTATAGTTGTTCGAACGGATTATCCGTCGAAGGGATGACTCTGAGCAAAGCATTCTCCGGTGTCGATCTTTGCGCCTGCTCCGTATGCGGAACCGTTGGATACGGACTGCAGATAATCGGACTTGACATTTCCTCCTTTGATCAAAGTGCAATAACCGGCTGTCAGATCGGAGGGCTCCTGCGTTCGTCCGTGCATGGCGCACAGATCGGTCTGATCACATACAATCGGGGTGATTCGTATGATTTGAAACGCGACGATCCGAAATGCCTGAATGTGGGGCTCCTGAACTTCGATCTGAAGGATGGATTTCAGATCGGGGCGATCAATAACACCTCGGAAGGGAGTCCGGTTCAAATCGGGCTGTTCAACACCAGCTTCGACGGCAGCCCGTTCCAGATCGGTCTGCTGAACTACAACCCGAACGGATTCCTGCCGGTCTTTCCGTTTTTCAATTACAGCGTCAGAAAGGGCGCTTCCGAAAGGTTCAAAGAGTATCGGGCGGATGCTGAAAAAGGCGATGTCGATGCACAGTATGAAGTCGCGTGCTGCTATCTGGACGGACACGGGACAAGCTGTCTCCCCGGATTGGCGCACGACATGCTCAAAAAGCTCGCCGAACAGGGACACGAAAAGGCGAAAAAGAAACTGAAGGAACTCGGTGAAACGGAATGATCCTTCCAGCGTTCAGCAATACACGAAAATGAACGAAACCGAAAAATACATCGCCGGCCGGGAAACATTCCGGAGCTGACACGATGGCGCCGGATTTTCCGAGTTTTTCTACGCGGAAACACTACTGTCCGGTTAAAATATAGGAGCATAATTTGCAAAGAGGTCGAGTTGTTCAGGAGCATTCCAGTCGGGAGGTTTCTTCAGAGTATCCCTGTTCAAATTCAGGACTTCGACCAGAGCGAAGTCTGACATAAGCGTATCGCGAAGGCGGTTTGCCAGTTCCGTGATGCCGTATTTGCATTTGCCTGTGAACTTGATGTAGGAGAGCAACAGGTAGAGGATGAGCGCCACCCAGATTTGCGTCATGACGGCGTTCTTTGAGGTGCCGAGGAAGCTTTTGATTTTGAGGTTCTGCTTAATCCATTTGAAGAAGAGTTCGATCTGCCAGCGCTGCCTGTAGATTTCCGCGATTGATGAGGCGGCGAGTTTGAAGTTGTTGGTCAGGAACTGATACGTTTTTCCCTCGTCGTCCATGAATTCGATGAGCCGGAGTTTACCAGGGTATTTTTTGAACGAGGCTGGGGCCGTATATCCGATGCGTTCATCCGAAATCACGCCTTTCTTCGGCAGCGCTGGGCGATGCTGTCCGGCAACCTCGAAACGTGCGTTGTTTTTGATTCTCGTGACGAAGAAAGCCCCGGCCTCGTCAATCTGGCGGAACCAGTTCAGATCGTAGTAGCCTTTGTCGAAGGTGTAGATGCTGTCCGGAACGATTTTGATGTTCTTCTTTGCGGTCTTGACATCGGCCATCTTCCCGTTGGTCATCAGCACATAGCAGGGCAGATTGCCGGACAAATCCAGCTGGGTGTGAAGTTTGATAGCCCCCTTCTGCTTCCGGTACTTGGCCCAGTTGTAGACCGTCAGGCTCAGTGCTATGG
>JAFSZN010000028.1 GCA_017455665.1 Lentisphaeria bacterium | reverse complement strand
GCAGAGGCGGGTCGAGCAAATCGGCATGTCCGGGGAGGCCGCGAAGCTCCATGAGGCAGGTCAGGTCGACCGGACCGCGCACGGCGAAATGCTCGTCGGATGCGACGCCGAGCGTGCGCATGAGGAACGCCCGTGCTTCGGCGGACATGGCGGCGGACGTCTCCAGCCGCACGATCGTGCGCTTGCCGCGTTTCCGCAGGATCGCCTGCATCTCGCTGAGCAGGTCGCCGGTGTCCTCGTCCGGGGTCAGGTCGCGGTCGCGCGTGACGCGGAACGCCGCGCATTCGAGCACGGCGCAGCCGGGGAAGAACCCGGCGGCTTTTGCCCCGACCAGCTCCTCCAGCGGAAGGAGCAGGCTTTCGCCCGGGCTGTCTTTCGGTTCAAATCGGAGGAATCGCCCGGAACGCGTCGGTACCTGCATGAACGCGGTGCGGACCTCATCCTGTCCGCCGCCGAAGAGATCTTCTCCGGCGGGACACTGCACGCGGATGAGGAGTTCCAGCGCGAGCGCGGGCACGAGAGGCGGTTCCTCCGCGTCGGGATCGACGGCGACCGGGGTCAGGACGGAGCGGAATTCGCGTTCGAAGAGCGCGGACGCCTCCGCGGCGCACTCCTCCGGCAGTTCGTCCCAGCGGACGATGCGGATGCCGTGCGCGGCGAGGGCGGGCTTCAGGTCGCGTTCCCAGCTGGCGTACTGGCGCGCCGTCAGAGCGCGAATGCGCCGGATCAGTTTCTGCCGGAGCTCGAACGGGGAAAAATAATAGCGGCCGCCGAAACGGGCGACCGCATCGGGTGCGTGCCGGGCGAGGCCGGCGATCCGCACCATGAAGAATTCATCGAGGTTGCTGCCGAAGATGGAAAGGAATTTTGCGCGTTCGAGCAGGGGGACGGCGGGGTCCATGGCTTCCTCCAGGACGCGGGCGTTGAACGAGAGCCACGAGTCGTCCCGGAGGAGAATGGGCGGGTGTCTGTCCTGTGCCGGAGCAGCCATATCCGAACCGGCGGCAACGATGGATCAGTAGCGCTTCTGGGCGCTTCTGGCGAGGACGCGCAGACGGAGCGCGTTCAGCTTGATGAAGCCGGCGGCGTCCTTGTGGTCGTACACGTCGTCCTGTTCGAACGTGGACAGGGCATCGTCGTAGAGGCTGAAGGGCGAACGGCGTCCGGTTACGTGGCAGGCGCCCTTGAAGAGCTTCACGCGGACTTCGCCGGTCACGAACTTCTGGCTTTCGGTGATGGCGGCCTGAAGCATTTCGCGTTCGGGCGCGTACCAGAAGCCGTTGTAGATCAGGCGGGCGTAGGTCGGGATGAAGCTGTCGCGCAGGAACATGACCTCGCGGTCCATCGTGATCTCCTCAAGGCCGCGGTGCGCGGTGTAGAGGATGGTGCCGCCGGGGGTTTCGTACACGCCGCGGGACTTCATGCCCACGAAACGGTTCTCGACGATGTCGACGCGGCCGACCGCGTGCTTGGAGCCGAGCTCGTTCAGCTTGCGCATGATGTTCGCGGGGGAGAGCGCTTCGCCGTTGACCTTCACCGGTACGCCCTTTTCGAACTCGATCACCACGTCTTCCGGCTCGTTCGCGGCCTGGGAGAGCGGCTTCGTCATCACGGAGATGTCCTCCGGGCATTCCTGCCACGGATCCTCCAGGATGCCGCCCTCGAACGAGATGTGCAGGAGGTTGCGGTCCATGGAGTACGGCTTCTTCAGCGTGCTGGAGACCGGGATGTTGTTCTTGTGGGCGTACTCGATCATTTCGGAGCGGGAACGGAAATGCCAGTTCGGATCGCGCCAGGCGGCGATGATCTTGATGGACGGGTCGATGGCGTTCGCGTTGATCTCGAAACGGACCTGGTCGTTGCCCTTGCCGGTCGCGCCGTGGCAGATCGCGTCCGCGCCCTCGGCCTTCGCGACCTCGACGAGGCGCTTGGCGATGAGCGGGCGGGCGATGGAGGTGCCGAGCAGATAGTTGCCTTCGTAAATGGCGTTCGCCTGCATCATCGGGAAGATGAAGTCCTTTGCGAATTCCTCGGTCAGGTCTTCCACATAGCACTTCGTCGCGCCGGTGTTGATGCACTTCTGTTCGACTCCGGAGGTCTCTTCGGCCTGTCCGACGTCGGCGCAGTAACCGATGACTTCGGCGTTGTAGGTCTCCTTGACCCATTTCACGATGACGGAGGTGTCAAGCCCTCCGGAGTAAGCGACTACGACTTTCATGGGGTAAACTCCTCAATTTGTGGTTTGGTAGAAAAAAAGTCATCCAAACAATATACTCGTTTTCAGCGGATTTTTCAACCGGAAAACGAGAAAGAAGACAAAGTCTTCCAAAAATAGTGCGAGTCCCCCCGGACGCATGTGCGTCCAAAGGGAACCCGCAATCGAATTTCAGAGAGAATTATGCGAGCGTGCCGATGTCCTGGGGTGTGGAGATCGCCATATTGCTGATCTGCCAGTATTGCGACTGCCCAGTAACAGTGTTGCACCACGCGATGTCGTCTGTGCCGTCGCCGTTGAAGTCGCCGACGCCCGCGAAAGACCAAATGGACGTATCAACGCCATTATTGCTGTTGAGGGCGGATGTGGATGCCACTCCTCCATTGATGATGCGCCAGACATTGATCTCGCCCGATCCGTTTATCATGGCGATGTCGTCCGTTTCGTCTCCGTCGAAATCGCCCGTGCACAGGAAACTCCACATGTCAGGATTTGCCGTGTAGAACGACGGATTCCAGGTGGTCGAGTTGTTATAGACAAGCATTGTGCCGTATTTGTTGCAGGTTAGACCGTCCACTTCGCTGATGAAGCTGTTTTGCCAAAGAATGTCGCATTTGCCGTCGCCATTGAAATCCCCTGTTCCGGCAACCCACCAGTCATTTGATGAGTACCCATCGATCAGCGTCCAGGTCGTGCCGCCTTCCCAGTAGCCGATCAGACCTGTCGTCGCTGACGCTGCCGTCGGATTTGCCACCAGCACATCGGCCGTATCGTTGCCGTTGAAGTCGCCGATGCCGAGGATGCTCCATCCGTCGTTCAGGAAGTTCAGCGACTGCGATGAGAACGTGCCGTTTCCGTTCGAAAACTCGCCGGCCACATAGCCGTCCGCGTTTATGCGGAGCACATCGTCCTTGCCGTCCCCGTCGAAATCGCCCGCGCCGACCGCGTCCCAGCCGGGATCAAGCGACAACGGCGCACCCGACCCGGTTCCGGCGGCATAAAAAAGAACCGAATCTTCATATTGCGCGGCGAAAACGGAACTGTCGCTTCCGGAGAAGCGCCCGTTGAAGAAGTCCGGTGTTTCCGTCCGCGTGTTGATGACTGAAACCGTCAGATGACTGCCGTTCTTGTCCAAAAGGTAGTTCACGCCCCCGATCACTACTGTCCGGTTAAAATATAGGGGCACAATTTGCAAAGAGATCGAGTTGTTCAGGAGCATTCCAGTCTGGAGGGTTCTTCAGGGTATCCCTGTTCAAATTGAGGACCTCGACCAGAGCGAAGTCTGACATGAGCGTATCGCGGAGGCGGTTTGCCAGTTCCGTGATGCCGTACCGGCATTTGCCTGTGAACTTGATGTAGGAGAGCAACAGGTAGAGGATGAGCGCCACCCAGATTTGCGTCATGACGGCGTTCTTTGAGGTGCCGAAGAAGCTTTTGATTTTGAGGTTCTGCTTAATCCATTTGAAGAAGAGTTCGATCTGCCAGCGCTGCCTGTAGATTTCCGCGATTGATGAGGCGGCGAGTTTGAAGTTATTGGTCAGGAACTGGTACGTTTTTCCCTCGTCGTCCATGAATTCGATGAGCCTGAGCTTGCCCGGATATTTTTTGAACGAAGCTTGGCCCGTATATCCGATGCGTTCGTCTGAAATCACGCCTTTCTTCGGCAGAGCCGGGTGGTGCTGTCCGGCAACCTTGAAACGGGCGTTGTTTTTGATTCTCGTAACGAAGAAAGCCCCGGCCTCGTCGATCTGCCGGAACCAGTTCAAATCGTAGTAGCCTTTGTCGAAGGTGTAGATGCTGTCCGGAACGATTTTGATGTTCTTCTTTGCGGTCCTGACATCGGCCATCTTCCCGTTGGTCATCAGCACATAGCAGGGCAGATTGCCGGACAAATCCAGCTGGGTGTGAAGTTTGATAGCCCCCTTCTGCTTCCGGTACTTGGCCCAGTTGTAGACCGTCAGGCTCAGTGCTATGG
>JAFSZN010000027.1 GCA_017455665.1 Lentisphaeria bacterium | reverse complement strand
CTTCGCGGAATGGCACACGAACGCCGGCGGGGTCCTGTCCGTGACCTGCTTTTCGTTGGACAGCAGGTTGATCAGCTCCTGCGAGGGATTGCTGCCGAGGAGGTTGCGTTTCGTGCCGCCCTCGGTCTTCACGGTCATCGTGATCACCGGGTAGATCAGCACCTGGAAATCGGGGCGCGAGGACATCTTCTCGATCGGGTCTTCGGACTTCGCGTCACCGTCGTCGAAATGCGTCGCGATCGTGCTCGCGAGGTGTCCGCCCGCCGAGAATCCCATCACGCCGACCTTCTTCGGCTCCACGCCGCGCGTCCTGCCCTCGGCGCGCACCGTGCGGACCGCGTGCGCCGCGTCCTGAAGCGGCAGCGGGTGCCGGTTCGGGTTGATCCGGTAGGACAGCACCACGCCCGTGACGCCGTAGGTGTTCAGCCATTTCGCGACGTCGTATCCTTCGTTGCCCTTCACGAGCATCCCGTAGCCGCCGCCGGGGCAAATCACGACGACCGTCCCGTTCGGCTTCTCCGGCACGTACCAGCGCAGCGAGGTCTTTTCGGCGTTCGCGCCGCCCGTGCCGGGTTTCCACAGCGGGACGTCCGCCGGTTCGGCGGCCGCGGACACGGCGGAGAATGCGGAGAATGCGAAGCAGACGAGGGCGAGACCGAGCTTGCGGGAGGACGTTTTGAGCATGACGGGATTCCTTTTCGGGAAAGTGTTTGAAAAGCAGTAAAATAATACCATAACAATAGCACGGTTTCCGCGGTTTGCAAGCGATTTTTCGCGGTTTCGGACAATGCGGAACGTTAGCTCTAACGTTATTCCGCGTTAAATTTCAGGTTAATCCTCGAAAAACCCTGTTTTTCCCATTTTTCCGCGTTTGATTTTTCGCCGCACGGATGGTATAGTACACCGGAAATACGATAACATCACCCCCTTTCTAAGGAGTCCCCGTCCATGAACCGTCTGAAAACAGCCCTGATCCCGTTCATCTGTCTCGCCGCCATGAGTACCGCCTACGCCCTGCCGCCCAACTTCGAGGCGCGTCTCCGCGAGCTGAACACGACCATCCGCGACAACGCCCCGGCGAAGATCTGGAGCGAGGCGTACCCCATCGGCAACGGGCGGTTCGGCGCGATGATCTTCGGCGGCGTGAGGGAGGAACACCTCCAGCTGAACGACATCACGGTGTGGTCAGGAGGCAAGGACGATCCGTGGAAGAAGGACGCGTGGCAGCATCTGCCGGAGATCCGCGAGGCGATCGGGCAGAAGGACTGGCGCAAGGCGGAAGGTCTGGTGAACCGCTACATGACCGAGAAGGGCGGCTATTTCCCGTCGTACCAGACGCTCGGCGACCTCAGGATCAAGTTCGACCTGCCGGAAGACGCGAAGATCGAAGACTACAGCCGCAAGCTCGACCTGAAGACCGCCGTCGAAACCGTATTGTTCAAGGCGGACGGCGTCCAGCACATCCGACAGTATTTCGCCAGCCACCCGGACCAGGTCGTCGCGGCATGCTTTTCAACGTCGAAACCCGGCGCGCTCTCCTGTAGGATCACGCTCAATCGCGGCCGCGCGGCGAAGACCGTCGCCGAGGGAAGCGACACGCTGCTGATGACCGGCAACACCGATTACGACAACCGCAAGGGCAACTGCGATTACGCAGTGATGCTGAAGGTCGTCCCGGGAATCATGTACACGACACCGACCCCCGGCGAAGCAGAACCGAGCAGTCATGCCCGGCCGCAACCGGACATGAGCATCGCGGATTTGGACAGAATTAACGCGAAACTCTCCGCCGAGGGCGACACGATTACTGTCACGGGCGCAACATCGTTTACGGTGTATCTCGCCGCGCATACCAGCTACAAGGCGGACTGGGACGCGAATTACCGCAACGGAGACGACCTCGTCGCGGTCGTCCGCGAGCGCATTGAGAAAATCGCGCCCCGGCCGATAACTGTGGCCCGCTCCCAGTCCCAGTCTTTCACGCCCGTCAGAACGGGCATCTCCGGACGGATGGACCAATTCGACACGTTCCGGCAAAAACATATCGAAGACTATCAGAAATTTTACAACCGCGTCACGTTCGACTTCAGGAATCCGGTCGAGGGGAAATCGGACGAGGAGCTTGAGAAGTTCCTCAACCTCACGACCGTGGAACGCCTGAAACGCTTCAAGGAACACCCGGAAGACACGGCGTTCGCGGCGCTCTTCGCGCAGTTCGGGCGTTACCTCATGATCGCGTCCAGCCGCGAGGACAACCCCCTGCCGTCAAACTCGCAGGGCATCTGGGGCGACGGCTACGACCTGCCATGGAAATGCGACTACAAGAGCAACATCAACTACCAGATGAACTACTGGCCCGTGAACACCGCCAACCTCTCCGAGTGCATGACGCCCGCCGTGAACCTGAACCTCTCGCTCATCCCGTCCGGCAGGATCACCGCGAAGGAATATTTCAACGCGCCCGGCTGGACCTGCGCCTACACGACCAACGCCTGGGGCTGGACCGCACCCGGCGGCAGCCTGCCGTGGGGGCCGTTCTTCAGCGCGGGCGGCTGGTTCTGCCAGATGATGTTCGACCACTACGCGTTCGGCGGCGACAAGGCGTACCTCGCGAAGATCTACCCCGCCATGAAGGACAACTGCCGGTTCTTCCTCTCCGCGCTCGTCGAGGGGCCGGACGGCAAACTCTCCATGAACCCGTCGAGCTCCCCCGAAAACGGCTTCTGGGACGGCGACCACGGCGGCGGCAGCGTGGCGTGGGGCGGCGAAATGGAGTCCGCCATCGTCCGCGAAGTCTTCCGCGACACGCTCTTCGCAGCGCGGGTCCTCGGCGACAAGGACGAGGAATTCCTGAAGGAGCTGAAAGCCGCCAATGAAAAACTCCGCCCGATCGCGATCGGACGTTACGGCCAGATTCAGGAATGGGGCCCGGACGTCGACAATCCTGACGACCGGCACCGCCACATCTCCCAGCTCTTCGCGCTCATGCCCGGCTCGCAGATCGACGCGCACGCGAACCTGCGGGACGCCGACGGCGCGCGCGTGGTGCTGAACCACCGCGGCGACGAGGGCACCGGCTGGTCGAAGGCGTGGAAGATCAACCTGTGGGCGCGCCTGCTCGACGGCGACCGCGCCTACAAGCTCATCCGCGAACAGCTCACCTATGTCAGCGAGGAATCGGTCGTGATGGGCGGCGGCGGTGTCTACGGCAGCCTGCTCGACGCGCATCCGCCGTTCCAGATCGACGGCAACTTCGGCGCGCTCTCCGGCCTCATCGAAATGCTCCTCCAGAGCCACGTGTACGAGGAACGCGGCGCGGAGCGCATCTACACGCTCGATCTCCTGCCCGCCCTGCCGAAAACGCCCGGCTTCGAATCCGGTTCCGTGAAGGGACTCAAGGCGCGCGGCGGGTTCATGGTCGACATCGACTGGGAAAACGGCAGGCTCAAACAGGCGACCGTCACCTGCACGCACGACACGCCCGGCTTCCGAGTCAGTACGGGCAGCGTTCCTCCCGAGGCCAGCGCACTCCTGAATCAGCCCGGCATACGCATCATTTCGGCAGGCAGGATCAGAAATTACCTCCCCGAAGGCGGCTACAAGGCCGGGGACGTCATCACCATCACCCCCTGAAAAGCATTCAAAATGTCCGGACGCATTCGCATCTCTTATCTTGCGCTTGCGTCCGGGCAGCGCGTTTTTCCGCCGGGAGCGAATGACAGGATGAAAAAAGTTTGCGGAAAAAACCGGAAACGATTTGAAAAAACGGGGAAAAGGATGTATAGTAATTGATTCCGATGTGGTATATCCCGAATACGACGTCAGGAAAGTCCCGGGATCTGGCAGTTCCGGAACGCCCTTTTTTCGATTATTTGTGCATACAAACTGAACTGAACAAGGAGCAATCCTGAAATGAAAACCTATCTGGCAAAGACCGGCGAAATCGAGCGCAAATTCGTGCTGTTCGACGCCGCGGGCGAACCGCTTGGAAGACTTGCCGTCAAGATCGCGAACGCTCTGCGCGGCAAAGATAAACCGACCTATACTCCCCACGTTGACACCGGCGCGTTCGTCGTCGTGATCAACGCCGGAAAAGCCGTCCTCACGGGCAGCAAGGAAACCGGCAAGAAGTACATCCGCTGGACGGGCTACCGCAGCGGCCAGAGAATCGAAACGCCGGAAATGATCCGCGCGAAGCATGCCGACCGCCTGGTCCGCGAGGCCGTGTGGGGCATGATGCCGAAGGGACGCCTTGGCCGTGCCCAGTACGCCAAGCTGAAAGTGTACGTCGGTGCGGAGCATCCGCACGCGGCGCAGAAACCCGAACCCGTGAAATAATGGAGCATTGAGATATGGATAAGAAGAACGCCATCGCAGCCACCGGCCGCAGAAAATGCGCCAGCGCCCGCGTCCGCATCGACGCCGGCAGCGGCAAGATCACCGTGAACGGCCAGAAGTTCGAAGAATATTTCGAGACCGAAGCTCTCCGCGGCTACGTGATGCAGCCCCTGAACGTCTCCGGCGCAGCCGAAGCGTATGACATCGACGCGTCCGTCGTGGGCGGCGGCAAAGCCGGCCAGGCCGGCGCCATCCGCCACGGCATCGCCCGCGCTCTCGTTCTCACGGACGAAAACTACAAGTCCGTGCTGAAGAGCAGCGGCATGCTGACGCGCGACTCCAGAGTCAAGGAACGCAAAAAACCCGGTCAGCCGGGCGCGCGCAGACGCTTCCAGTTCTCCAAACGCTAATTGGAGACTGCTGTCATGGATAAAGTACGCGTCGCGATCGTCGGCGCCGCGGGATATGCAGGCGAAGAGCTTCTCCGCCTGCTTTCCCGTCATCCGTATGCCGATATCCGCGTGATCACGTCCCGCCAGAACGCGGGCAAGGACATCGCGGAGATATTCCCCCGTCTCGCCGGGACCGGCCTGAGTTTCTCCATGCCGGACGTCGAGGCGATCAAATCCGGCTGCGACGCCGCTTTCCTGGCGCTCCCTCACGGCCTCGCGCACGAATTCGCCGAGCCGTTCATCAATGCCGGACTCACCGTCATTGACATCAGCGCCGACTTCCGTCTGCGCTCCCTCGACCAGTACAAAAAGTACTACAAGATCGACCATCCCGCGCCCGCACTGCTCTCCAGCGCGGTCTACGGCCTCCCCGAACGCTACCGCGAACAGATCCGCACCGCGAAGCTGATCGCCTGCCCGGGCTGCTACGTCACGAGCATCCTGCTCCCGACGACCGCGGTCCTGGCTGCAAAACTCGCCTCGCCCGAAGGCATCGTGGCGTGCAGCATGAGCGGCGTGACCGGAGCCGGACGCAAAGTCGACCTGCCGTACATCTTCCCGGAATGCAACGAGAGCGTGCGCGCCTACGGCGTGTCCGGTCACCGCCACCTGCCCGAGATCGAGCAGGAGCTCGCCGTCGCCGCCGGGCTGCCCTCCCTCAGCATGAACTTCATCCCGCACCTGGTGCCGACCAACCGCGGCATCCAGTCCACGGTCATCCTGGACGCCGCCGAAGGCTGCACCGAGGAAGCCGTGGCGGACGCGTTCGCGAAGGCGTACGGAAACGAACGCTTCGTGCGCGTGCTCCCCGCCGGAAAGCTCCCGGACACGAAGCACGTCACGCTCACGAACTGCTGCGAGATCGGCTTCAAGCTCGATTCCCACACCGGAAAACTCCTGCTCTTCTCCTGCATCGACAACCTCACCAAGGGCGCGTCGGGACAGGCCGTGCAGGACTTCAACATCCGCTTCGGATTCCCCGAGGAGACGGCGCTGGTCTGAGGCGTCGCGAAACTCGGCACTCCCGCCCGTTAAGGACCTCACAGGACCGGAAAACGTTTCCGGCCCTGTTTTTTTTGCGTTTTTTCAGGCGGAACGGATTGATTTTTCAGCCGGATGATGCTATTGTTTTCTGAACTTGAAACGCAATTCATCTGAGGCTGCTTTTTATGACATCGGAACCGACCGTCAAAACTTCCTCCGGAACGCATCCGGATCTCCCGAAATCTCTCCACTTCGTCGGCATCGGCGGCATCGGCATGAGCGGACTCGCGCAGATGTTCCGCGACCTCGGCTGCACCGTGACCGGCAGCGACCGCGCGCTCGGGCACCCCGAGAACGAACGCATCTTCGCGGCGCTCCGCAAATGCGGCGCGAAACTCTGTCCGCAGGACGGCTCGGTCTACGCGGACGGCTATGCGCCGGATGCCATCGTGTATTCGACCGCGATCGAGGAGGACAACCCCGATTTCAGATGCGCGCCGCCGGGCACACGCCGTCTCCACCGGAGCGAGGCGCTGTCGCTCGGGATCGGGGCGCTGCGCGGACGCTTCACGATCGCCGTGACGGGCACCTGCGGCAAGACGACCGTGAGCGCCTGGCTGGCGGACGCGCTGGACCGGCTCGGAGGCGATCCGGGGATGCTGAGCGGCGGCTACGTGAAACGCTTCCGCGAGGATGGCGCGCCGGGGAACTACCGCGGCGGATTCGGGCGCGATTTCGTGATCGAGGCAGACGAGAGCGACAAGAGCCTGCTGAATTATGTGCCGGACGCCGCGCTCATCCTGAACATCGGAACGGACCATTATTCGCGCGAGGAGCTCGCCGAAGTCTTCCTGAAATTCGCCGGCTCGGCGCGCTCGTGCGTGGTCATGGAGCTGGCGGCGTTTCAGGAGATCGGCCCCAAGCGATTCCCCTCCGGAAAAATGATCCTGCTCTTCAGCGGCGATCCGGACGCCCCCGTCTCCTGCGCGGGACGCCCCGTCCTGCGGCTGGATTCCTACCGCGTGGCGGACGGCAGCGCGTGGTGCGCGTTCAACGGCCTGCCGGAGATCCGTCTCCCGATGCCGGGCCGGCACAATGCACTGAACGCGCTCGCGGTGCACACCGTGCTGACCTCGCGCGGATACGACTCCATGGACGCGCTGAAGGCGGTCTCCGAGTTCAGCGGCGTGGCGCGGCGGTTCGACCGCGCGGGCGTCATGGCGAACGGTGCGCTGGTCATCGACGACTACGCGCACAACGTGGAGAAGCTGGCGTCGTGCATCGGCGCGGCGCAGGAGCTCGCCCCGGAAGGACGTGTGGTCACGGTCTTCCAGCCGCACGGATTCGCCCCGCTGCGCTTCATGCGCGAAGCCCTCGCAAAAGCCCTCCCCTCGATCCTGCGTCCCGCCGACCAGTTCATCTTTCTGCCGGTCTACTACGCGGGCGGCACGGCGTCGTTCAGCCCGACCAGCGCCGAGGTCGCCGCGACCTGCCGGGAAGCGGCGGGATCCTATGCCGCTTCCATCCTGGATTTCGAGGACCGCCAGGAATGTGAACGCTACTTGAAAACCGTTACAAAACGCGGCGATGTGGTGATCGTGGCGGGCGCGCGGGACGAAAGTCTGTCGATTTGGGCAAAAAGCCTCACAAAATACGCTTGACATTTGACAAAAACAGTGATATAATATGGGGTACTTTTTTCTGACGTCCATATTTTATAAAGAAAATCTGACACTGCCGGAGTTTTTATGCTGAACAAAATCAGTTATTTGGCGATACTGGCGATGCTGACGCTCCCGGGCGCGGCCGCGTTCGCGCAGTCGGGCGCGGTCAAACGCGACATGGCGTATTCGCGCGAGCTCAACGCCCTGGGACTGTACGATTTCTCGACGCGGTTCCTCACGGAGCGCCTGAAGGAGAATGAGAAGAACGACATGGCGAATTTCTACCGTGTCCAGCTCGCGGAGACCTACCTCTCCTCCGGGAAAAATGACGAAGCGCAGAAGATCATCGACGGCATCAAAAAGACCGATCCCGCCTACTACCAGTCCCTCGGCACGCTCGGCGTGTACCACTTCATGAAGAAGGACAACCAGAAGGCGCTGAAGCCGCTGGAAGAGCTTTATCATCACCTCAGGCAGGAGAAGGTCGACCCGACCGATTTCGAGCGCCCCCTCACCGCTCTGCTGAACATCTACTACCAGGAAGGCCGCGAGAACGACGCCGCCACGCTCATGGACTGGACGCGCGGCACAACCTCGGACAAACGCGCCACCATGTACACCAAGGCGGTCATGCAGCTCGCCACCGCGGAGAACAACCGCCGCGCCGAACTGCGCGAGAAGGCGGCGTTCCAGCACAGGCTTTCCGAGCTGATGAAGGACAAAAGCAAGCAGACCGAACTGACCGTCCTCCAGAAACGCATCGCGGACCTCACGAAAGAGGTCGTGAACAACCCCGGCAACACCGGCAAGCAGCAGGACCGCGTCAAGGCGTACAAGCAGCTCGGCGAAATCCTCGGCATGGACCTCGACCGCGTCATGAAGATCGACGAGATGGAGCTCGCGCGCAAAAAGACGTCCGGCGAGGTGAAGAACCGCGACAAGTGGAGTTCCGGCGACAAGAGCCGTCTCCGCAAGGTCGATCCCAACGACTGGCAGACCGCCGTGCTCGCCTCCGCCGTCGATTTCCACGACATCCAGTGGGGCGGCCAGGACATGCTCACAGCCTACGCCACAGCCCAGATCATCCACTGTTTCTACCTGCTCGGCGAATACGAGGAAGCCGGCGAGGAAGTCCGGCGTTATCCCGACCTCTTCGAGGCTTCGGACGAGGCGCTGGAAAAGGACGGCAAGAAGAGCGAATCGCCCGCCGCGGACGCGAAGTTCTGGACCGGGCGGTCCTACCTCGCGCTCGCCCAGCAGGCGGAGGCCGCCTACAACGAGAAAAAGAACAACGACCTCAAGAAGCAGGCGGTCACATACTACCGGCGCGCGTTCAAATACCTCGGCAAACTCGTGAAATATTATCCGCAGTTCAAGGACGCCCCCGCCGCGTACAAGGATTTCAAGCAGGCGACTGAAAGCGCCATGGCGATCGACACGGACAAACGCTCCACGTACCAGTCCGAGTTCGCCAAGGTCAAAGCGCCCGAGATGGCAGGCGACCAGTCCGCGCTCGTTTCCGCCTGGGCGGAACAGAACTATGCAAGCAAGCAGTACAACCTGGTCGTGGAGGAGCTCCTGCCCATCCTCCAGCGCATGGCGTCCCGCTACACGCCCGGCCTCTCCGAGCTCGTGAACCGCCTGGTCCTGTCCTACGCCTACATGGGCGACTCCACGAACGCCGTCGTGCTCGGCAGCTACGCCGCGCTCCTCCCGAAGGACGATTTCGTCACGACCGCTCTCCTGAACGCCGGACACATCCTGTGGAAACAGGCATCCGAAGCCGCTTCGACCGATCCGGAGAAAGCCGCTCAGCTCAAGGGCGACGCGCTCACGCTTTACAGGCTCCTGCTCGACATCGACATGCTGAACCCGTACGCGGGCGTCGTCTCGCTCCGCGTGGCACGCGAACACCTGAACTCGGCCAGCGCCATCGGGAAGCGCCTGAACGCCTCCTCCGATCCCGCCGAACGCGTCGCGCTGAAGAAGCAGTGGCAGGCGCAGGTGAACAACGCCGCGGCGTCCTACAAGGTCATCATGGAGAATTTCGGCAACAATCCCGAGCTGACCGACGAGGCATACATGAAGTACGCCGACTGCCTCGCCATGCAGGACGACTATGATGGCGCGGCAAACGCGCTCCGCAAGTTCATCGCGTTCGGCCCCAGTTCCCTGAAAGTCGCCGCCGTGGTTCAGGAGATCATCCCGGAAATGCTTTCACGCGAAGCCGACCGTCTCGCCGACCAGGCCGCGTCCATCCGCGACGAGGCCGCCGGGGACGCCGCGCTGATCGAAAAGGCGGACAAGCTCAAGGCGCAGGCCGCGACGATCTACGACGAGGCGGCGGAAGAGATCTTCGCGCTTCGCCGCGAACTCGAAGACGGCGGCAAATACGCGTCCGTCGCGAATGCGCCCGAGGTACAGAAGGCCGCCGGCCGTGCGGATTCCCTGCTCCCGTGGCTCTACAACGGCGCCGGAAAATGGGACAAGGCGATCTCCGAATTCGAATCGTTCGTGCGCAGGCATCCGGACGATCCGCTCGCCTCGGCTTACCTCATGCGAATCGGCATCATCCACATGGACATGGGCCGCGACAGCGAGGCGCAGAAGATCCTGACCACGCTGGTGAACCGCTATCCGGATTCCGCCGAGGCGAAAAACGCCCAGTACGTGCTCGCTCGCACGCTCTACACCGCCGGAAACTACGCCAAGGCGCTCGACATCTTCGAAAAGCTCTTCGCCGGGGAACAGGCAAAGAACCTCTCCATCACGAACCTCCGCTGGATCGCCTCCACGCTCTCCCAGTGCCCCGACGAATCCCAGGCGAAAAAAGCGGCGGAGATCGCGCTGAACGTCTGCGAACGACTCATCATGGCGGTGCAGGATCCTAAGCTTGACGACTGGTTCTCCGAACAGCGCGCCGCCGAACTCAAATCCGACAAGGCCGCCGCACGGACCGCCGTTTCGCGGCTGGAACAGCGCCTGCATCTGGACGCCGGACGCGCCGCGGCGAAGGCGGGGCAGTTCGACAAGGCGGTCGCGGAACTTGAAAAGATCGACATGCTGGAGAAGGATTCTCCGTATTTCTACGACATGCACTTCGCGCTGGCGGAGGCACGCGAGCTCCAGGGACGCGCCGAGGAAGCGCGCGCCGAACTCGCGAAGGTCTCCGTGCGCGCCAACCAGACCGCGAACTTCGAACTCTACAACAAGGCGCAGGTCCTGACCGGCGAATCGTTCCTGAAGTCCGGCGCGATCAACAAGGCTTACGCCTGCTTCAGCATCATCGCCGCGACCGCGTTCCCCGAAGACGAGGACGACGCCTCCGCCGAAGCCGCGCAGGAAGCCGCCCCCGAAACCGGCGAGGATTCCGGTGAAACGGATGAAATTGCCCTTCCCGCGGAAGATGAGGCCGACCCCGCAGCGATGCAGTGGATCGAACAGGCGATCTACCGCACCGCATACACCGCCGCGCTCCTCGGCAAGACTGAAGACCGCGACCGCATGGTCAGAAAATACCGCAGGCATTTCCCCGACGGGAAGTACGCCGCCGAAATCGGCTCCCTCCCGGAATCCCAGGCTCAATAATCAAAACATCATCCATACAACGAGGTAACCAGATGAAAAAACTGATGACGCTCCTCACAGGCGGGCTCCTGCTGGCGGCAGTCCAGCTCTCCGCGCAGTCCGCCGCATCCGCAAAACCCGTGATCATAACGACCGACGGCGAAGAGATCCGCGCCGCGTCCGTCGAACTCACGCAGAGCGGCGATTTCCGCTACGCCGAATCCCTGAAGGACGGCTCCCCGAAACTCTCCATCCGCAAGAACCGCGTCCGCTGGGCGTGGATCCCGAAACCGGAGGAGATCGCCGCCGCCGACAAGCTCCTCACGAACAAGAAATACGACGAAGCCGCCACCACGTTCGCCGGACTCGTCAAGCCGTTCGGCCCCCTCGGCTGGGAACCCTACTGCAAGCTCCGCCAGGCGGAGGCGCTCGACGCCTCCGGGAAGCAGTCCGATGCGATCAAGGTGCTCGAGACGCTGAAGGACTACGCGAACGCCAGCCCACGCAACGAGGCGGATTTGAGCGCGGCGTACGAACTCCTCATCAAGTTCTACGCCAAAATCAAGGCGTGGGACAAGGGCCTCGAACTCTCCAAGAAGCTCATGTACGCAGGCGACGCCGCCGCCGTGAGCGCCCTCTTCGCACGCGGCGACATCCTCTCCGCCCGCGCCTCCGAAACAAACTCCCAGGACGACCGCCGCGACGCGTTCAACGCCTACGCCCAGATCAGCCTGCTCTTCCCGAAGTCCAGCCGCGCCGCCGAAGCGACGTTCCGCGCCTACCAGACGCTGACCGTGCTGAACGACGCCCGCGCGAAGATATTCGCCGACAAGCTGAAGAAAGACTACCCGAAGAGCGACTACGCCAAGCAGCTCTGATCTCCCTCGCATAACAAAGTCATCAAATCGAAACTTTCAACATAAAGGAATCATTCGTATGAAACTCAATCGCACCTCAGCGTTCCTGACGGCCGCAACCGTCGCCGCCACGGGTCTTCTGCTCTCCATGCCCGCCTGGGCGCAGGAAGCCGCGGAAGCGGCGGAAGAACCGGCCGCCAGAGGCACCAGTTTCCTGTCGGTCGTCTTCGGCGGCACGGCGATGGACCTGATCGTCTGGCTCATGATCTTCCTGACCTCGCTCGCCACGCTGGCGCTCATCATCGACTCCTGCGTGTGCATCCGCGCGGTGAAGATCATGCCCGCCGACCTCATCGAGACCGTGAAGAACTCGCTCGCCGAGGGCGACCTGGGCGCCGCGATGGAAGCCTGCGAAGCCACCCCCGGCCCGCTCTCCAACATCCTGATGTCCGGCTTCAACAGCATCACCGAGGGCTACGACGTCGTGCTCGACTCCGTGTCCTCGCAGGCGAGCATCGAGACCGAAAAGCTCATGCAGCGCGTGAACTACCTGAACCTCTGCGGCCAGCTCGCCCCGATGTTCGGCCTCATGGGCACCGTCACCGGCATGGTGTCCGCGTTCGGCAGCCTCGGCACCGTGAAGGGCGCCGCCCAGACCGCCGCACTCGCGCAGTCCATCTCCTCCGCACTCTACACCACCGCCGTCGGCCTCTTCATCGCCGTCCCCGCCATCCTCGGATTCACGTTCATCAAGAACAACGCCTCCAAGATCATCCTCATGATGGAGGCAATGACCTACGAACTCATCAACACCCTGAAGAACTCCGAAGTCAAGGAACAGTGACCGCACCCGTGAATCCCGCTCAAAGGAGCATCACAAATGGCCAAGAAAACCAGACTCATGACCGAGGAAGCCGCGTCGGTGCCGATCTCCAGCATGATCGACATCGTCTTCCTCCTCATCATCTTCTTCATCGTGACCGCCACGCTTGACAAGGACATGCAGGACGAAAGCGTCCTCCTCGCCGACGCCCCCAACGGGCGCCCCGTCGTCAAGCAGGATCCGCGCACCATCACGATCAACCTCCGCATGGACGGCTCCATGACCGTCGGCGGCCGCGCCATGACCGGCCCCCAGCTCACCGCCTTGCTCGAGGACGTGAAGCGCACCGCGCCCGATCCGCTGTCGATCCCCGTCGTGATCCGCGGCGACCGCCAGGTGCAGTATTACTACGGCGCGAAGGTCCTGGACGCGGTCAAGAAGACCGGGCTGTACAAAGTCAGCCTCGCGGGCCTGCAGGAATAACAGGAGGCGCACACATGGCTAGAAGAGAAACGAACAAGCTCAATCCGCCCCCGGACGCCAGCTTCCCCCTGTCCAGCATGATCGACGTCGTCTTCCTGCTGCTCATCTTCTTCCTCGTGACCCAGAAACCCATCACCGAGGAAGTCATGATCAACGTGGAGCTGCCCGCGCCCGACATGTCCACCGTCGCCGCCGACCCGCTCATCCCCATCACCATCGACGTCGACAAGTATTCGCGCGACAATATCGACGAGATCGACGCGCGCCTCGCCGCGCTCAGCGACCGCGACGACCCGAACGAGGTCCTGAAGGACGAACGCCTGTACTATTCGTTCAACGGCTCCGCCCCGATGGAAGTCGCCCGCCTGCGCGAACGCCTCGCCGCCGTCGCCGCCGCCGACGCGAACTCCACGATCATCATCAAGTGCGACCCGAACGTGAAGTACCGCAAGCTCATCCGCGTGCTCGACCTCTGCAGCGAACTCGGGCTGAACTCCCGCCAGCTCGTCGACAAGGTCATGCCGTTCATCCCCGATCCCCCGCCCCAGCGCGGCAGAAGATGACGCAGAACTGAACCGAAAACATTATTTCCCAATCCATACCCTCAACCCCCCGAAAGGACTTTCATCATGGAACTGAAAGGCAGCAAAACCGAAAAGAACCTCGCATTCGCGTTCGCAGGCGAATCCCAGGCGCGCAACAAATACACGTACTTCGCCAGCAAGGCGAAGAAGGAAGGCTACGAGCAGATCGCCGCGTTCTTCCTCGAGACCGCTGACAATGAAAAGGAACACGCCAAGCTCTGGTTCAAGCACCTCGGCGGCATCGGCTCCACCGTCGAAAACCTGAAGGCCGCCGCCGACGGCGAAAACGAAGAGTGGACCGACATGTACAAACGTTTCGCCGAAGAGGCGCGCGCCGAAGGCTTCAACGACATCGCCGCCCAGTTCGAGGGCGTCGCAGCCATCGAGAAGCGCCACGAGGAACGCTACCGCAAGCTCCTCGCCAACATCGAGACCGGAGAGATCTGGGTCCGCACCGGCGAAAACCGCTGGGAATGCCGCAACTGCGGCCACGTCTACATCGGGACCACCCCGCCGGAAGTCTGCCCCGTCTGCAACCATCCGCGGGCGTATTTCCAGATCGAGGCCGACAACTACTAAATTGATTTGCGGCTCCGGGCGGTTCGATCTTGAGCCGCCCGACAGCTTTTTTGTGCGATATGGACCGCATACGGATACACAACACAGACCTTGAAGTCTCGCCGGTCTGCTACGGGCAGGTCAAGCTCGGGCTCCGCCCGGACGAAGCCAAAGGCATGCGCCTGCTCGACCTGTTCGCCTCGCTCGGCGGCAATTTCGTCGACACCGCGTCCGTGTACTCGAACTGGGTGCCCGGCGAAATCCATCGCAGCGAACGCGTCCTCGGCGACTACTTCAAATCGCGCGGCAGCCGCGACAAGTTCGTCGTCTGCACGAAGGGCTGCCACTACGACCTCGAAACGAAGGCGGACCGTGTGACGCCCGCCGACTTCATGGCGGACCTCGAAGCTTCGCTCAAGGCGCTCCGGACCGACCGGATCGACCTGTATCTCTTTCACCGCGACGACATGCGCATGCCCGTCGCGACTCTGCTGGAGGTCTGCGAAAAGGCGAAGGCGGAGGGCAAGATCCGTTACTACGGCTCGTCCAACTGGCGCGTCCAGCGGCTCATGGCGGCCGACAACGCCGCGCGCGAACACGGCTTCGAGGGCTTCCGCGTAAACCAGCTCACCACGCACCCGGCGGTCGGACTCACCAATCCTCTGCCCGACGACACGATGTCCATGTGGAACCGGAATTACGCGGACTATCATCGCGCGACCGGGATGACCGTCATGGGCTCCTCCTCGCTCGCCGAGGGGTTCCTCTCCGACCCGGACGACGAGCGTTTCGCCGGGACCATGTACGATTCCGGCGCGGCGCGTCTGCTCGCGAAAAAAGTCCGCGCCCTCGCGCGGGAAACCGGCCTCACGCCCGCTCAGATCTGCATCCGGTTCCAGACGGACTACCCCGGCATCCAAATGATCCCCGTCTTCTCCGCCTCCACGGAAAAGAACCTCCGCGAGCTCTGCGCATCCTTCGACAAGCCGTTCCCGGAGGACGCCCTCTTCCGCTTCTGAGCCGGTCTTCTCCGTGCGCGAGCGCAGCCGGACACAACTCTGCAGTGGAGGCACAGCCTCCCTTTTTGCTTTTTTGAGAAAAAGATGTATATTATATTTTCCCGTTTTTGATTCCGGTCCCATCCCAAAGGCGAGTTTCGCATGCTTTTCTTCTATAATCTCTTCTTTCCGGTCGTCTTTCTGTTCTACCTGCCCGGCCTGATCGTGAAATACATCCGGCGGTCCGGGTACAAGGCGACGTACCGCGAACGGTTCGGCATCTTCGGCTCGGCGCGACGCCGCGAGCTGAAGGAATGGCGCGGCGCGGTTTGGCTTCACGCCGTGAGCGTGGGCGAGACCAACCTCACGCTGCCGCTGCTGAAAGCCTGGGCGGAGGCGGAACCGGACCGCAAGTTCATCCTGAGCACCACGACCACCACGGCGCAGGAGATCGCGCGCAACAAGACCGATCCGGCGCGCGTGAAGGTCATCTTCTGCCCCATCGACTGGTGTTTCTTCGTGTGGTCCGCCATGCGCCTGATCCGCCCCTCGAAACTCGTGATCTTCGAGACCGAGCTCTGGCCCCAGCTGATCTCGTCGGCGAAACGCTCCGGCGCGAAGCTCATGCTCGCGAACACGCGCATCTCCGACCATTCGTTCCGCGGATACCGCCGCTTCCGTTTCGTGATCGCGCCGATGCTCCGCAAGTTCGACCGCATCTGCGCGCAGACCGAACTCGACCGCGAACGCCTGCTCGCGATCGCGCCCGGCATCGAATCCCGCGTGTCGGTGTGCGGCAACATCAAGTTCGACCAGGCGCCGCCCGCGGGCGACGGCGCGGACTTTCCGGCGCTCTTCGGCGAACAGGGCATCACGGTCCTGCTGGCGGCATCCACGCACAGCCCGGAGGAACCGCTTATCCTCGACGCCTTCCTGGCGCTGCGGAAGGAATTCCCCGCCCTGCGGCTCGTGATTGTGCCGCGCCACGCCGAACGCGGCAACGACATCGAAAAGATGATCCGCGACCGCAATTTGAGCTATCACCGCCGGAGCAACGACACCGGCGACAAACAGGGATTCGCCGTGCTGCTGGCGGACACGACCGGCGAACTCGCGCGCCTCATCAAGGGCGCGGACCTGATCATCATGGGCAAGACGCTCGCCGGAAACGACGAGGGGCAGAACATCATCGAGCCCGCCGTCATGGGCAAGCCCGTGGTCTGCGGCCGCCAGCTGAAGAACTTCCGCCAGGCGCTCGACGCCCTCATAAAGGGCAACGCCGTGCTGCGCGTGATGAAGGACGACGAACTCGTCGGCGCGCTCCGAAGCCTGCTCGCCGATCCCGTCAAACGCCGCGAGCTCGGCGAACGCGCCCGCGCCGTCATGCTGAAGAGCCGCGGCGCCCTCGAAAAGATCCTTGCCGAAGTTACAAAGTGAGGGAGGGCAAGCCCTCCACTGCAGTAGTGTCCGGCTCCGCTCGGACACGGAGACGGAGCCGCCACTGAGGTACTGCGCATTCGCGCACACTGCAAGCAGTGGCGAGTAGTGCGCATTCGCGCACGATAAGTTCTGTCGGTCCCATACGACTTATAGGACCTATTCTTTCATCGAACTGGAGCGGGACGGGATCAGAATCCTCCGAAACCGCCCATGCCGCCGCCGAAGCCTCCTCCGCCGAAGCCTCCCCCGCCGAAACCACCGGCACCGCCGCCGAAGCCGCCCATGCCGCCGCCGAAGTCCATGCCGCCGCCGAAGCCGCCCATGCCCCCGCCGAAGTCCATGCCGCCGCCGAAGCCGCCCATGCCTCCGCCGAAGTCCATGCCGCCGCCGAAGCCGCCCATGCCGAACATATCTCCGCCCATTCCGAAACCGCCCATGCCGCCGAAACCGCCCATGCCGCCGAAACCGCCCATGCCGCCCATCCCGGCGTTTCCGGTCGTGTTCTGCATGGAAAGCTCGATCGTCTCCTGGTTGCGCGTAAGCGTGGCGGTCGACGATGTCACGGCCGCGAGCGTGTAGCCGTTCGGGAGCGTTTCGCCGATGCGGAAATACTGTTTGTTGGAATTGGACGCGTTCGCGGTCGCCGTGATGCCGTCCGCGGACAGTCCGTCGCGTCCCATGGCGCGCTGCTGGTTCTGGTTCTGCAGCAGCTCGATCTGTTCGTTGGAACGCGCCAGACGCTGACGGAGCAGATCGGTCTGCTGTGCCGTCACGCCGGGGCTCTGCTGCAGCGCCTGCAGCAACGAGGTCAGCTCCGCGCGGTTTTCAAGCGCCTGCCGCATCTGCTCTTCCTGCGCCGCCGCAAGCTCCTCGGCGTTGGGCGTGTTCGCGTTCTGATTGTTGCCGCGGCCGCGCTGCTGCTGCCGCATCATGTTCTGCATCTGCATGCCGCGCTGGAGGATGATCGCACCGGCGACTTTGCCGATGGTGAACGTGCCGACGAGCGTCATGTCGCCGCGGTTGACCGGCATCGCCGCCGTCCTGCGGTTCACGGTCGCCTTCGGCGCGCGCTCGGGGTCGAAGATGTTCAGCGCCACGGTCGTCGCGATCTGATTGTCCGTCGACATGGGCGTCGGGTTATAGAACGCGTTGAACTGCGGCTGCGGCATGGCTGCGGCGACCTGCCTCGGCTGCGGCGCCGACGCGCGGCGTTCCTTCGTCGCGGATGTCGCGACTTCCGCTTCGACCGAAGGTTCGGTCAGCCATTCGTACGCATGAAATCCCACGAAAGCCGCAAGGACCAGATTGACAAACAACAGAACAGTTCTCATTTCCCGTTCTCCTTCATGATTTGGGGCGTTGAGGGGCGTTTCTCCGTTTCGCGGGGGCAAGGCAGAATCAGAAACGGTCTTCTGCCGGGAAGGAGGAGATCTTGCCGGGATAATTATGGCCATAATATCGTTTCTAAATCAATTAACGAACGTGGAACCGCTTTTATTGTGCGAGAAGATTCTTTTTTTCAACAAAAAGGTCTTTTCTTCTAGCGGACAGGCGGACGAGCATCGCTTTCCGCCTTGAAAAAACGGGAAAAAATGCTATATTGAAACCGGAATCGCAAGAAACGGAAACAGCCCGTTCCGTACGGGAAAACGGATCCGCAAAGAAAGGAACCGCTTCATGACACGCACCGCAAAACTCTTCGGCGCCGCCGCTCTCGCGCTGGCAGCAGCCTCGGCATCCGCCCAGACGTTCACCCGATACACCAGCACCGACGGCGATTACTGGAAGGAAAGCACGGTTTCCGCCTCGGAAAAGGCGGAAGGACAGCCGCTCGTCTCCGTGAAGGGCGACGAATCCGCCATGACGTTCAAGGGCTGGGGCACGTGCTTCAACGAGCTCGGCTGGGACGCTCTGCAGGTCCTGCCGGAAGAGAAGCGGAATGAACTGCTGAAACGCATCTTCGCGCCCGACGGCGACCTGAAATACACGCACGGACGCTTCTCGCTCGGCGCGAACGACTACGCCCGGAGCTGGTACAGCGCCAGCATGGTGGCGGGCGATTTCGAGCTCCGGTATTTCGACATGACGCGCGACCTCTCCACGATCATCCCGTACATGCACGCCGCGCAGAAATACAACCCGGACCTCTGGTTCTGGTGTTCCCCGTGGTCCCCGCCCGCCTGGATGAAGATCAATCAGGACTACCCCGTGCTGAGCAGCCGCTACAACAAGATGGACAGCCGGCTCGACTATCTGCTTCATCGCAACTCCGACCCGAAGGCGCGCCGCCATGACAGGTTCCCCGACTGGCTCGCGGGCGAGGATTACTTCATTCAGGACCCGCGCTACCTGAAAGCCTACGCGGACTATTTCTGCCGCTACATCGAGGAATACGGGAAGCAGGGCATCCCGGTCAAACGCGTGATGTACCAGAACGAAGCCTACAGCTACACGCCGTATCCCGGATGCCCGTGGACGCCGCACGGCGCGGCGGTCTTCAACGCCGAATACCTCGCGCCCGCGCTGAAGGCGAAGTTCCCTGAGGTGGAGCTTTACCTCGGCACGTTCAACACGAACCGGTTCGAGGAGGTCGACGGCATCCTGTCCGACAGCGTGATGAACGGCAGGGACATCTTCTCTGGCCTCGGATTCCAGTGGGAAGGCTCGCAGATCATCCCCCAGGTGCGCAACAAATATCCGCACCTCAAAGTCGTGCAGACCGAGAGCGAGTGCGGCAGCGGCACGTTCGACTGGCGCGCGGCGGAGCACACCTTCGGCATCATCAACGACTACCTCGGCAAGGGCTGCGAGGAATACACGTTCTGGAACGTGATTCTGTGCGACCGCGGGGAAAGCGCGTGGGGCTGGCGCCAGAACGCCCTGATCCGGGTGGATTCCGCCGCGAAGACCGCGACGCTCACGCCCGAATACTACGCCGTGAAGCATTACAGCCACTTCGTGACCGCCGGAAGCAAGCTGCTCGGAGCGTACGGCGGGCGCACGGAGGAAACGCCCGTGATGGTCTTCAGAAATCCCGCCGGGAAATATGTGGTCGTGGCGGGCAACCGTGCGAACGCGGAACGCCGCCTGACGCTCAAGCTCGGCGGGAAATACCTGGAAACGTCGCTCGCGCCGCACTCCTTCCAGACGTTCGTCGAAAACTGAAAACTGATTTCAGAGCCCCTGCATGAGCCTTGACGACCTGCCGCGTGGCCTCATTGACCGGTAGCGCTCGACGTCCTCCTCGCGCACGACGGCGAACACCAGGAACTCCTCCACATACGGTCCCCACACGGGCCGCTCGTTCTTGCGCGAATCGTACAGCAGGATCGTGTTCGGCGGGAAGATGTTCGGCCGCTCGTTCATCGCGACCACGAAGACCCCGTACTGCTGCGTCGGCTCAAGCCGGGCGGCGGCCTCGTCCGCCATGTCCTTCATGGACAGCCCGAACGCCCGGCCCCATTTCGAGTATGTGCCGTATTCCCCCCGGTCGAAGATGAAGAACTTCCGGCGCGGCAGCCACGGCAGGACCGAGACGTTCGAGCGCGCCGTAAAACAGAACATCGGGACGTCCTCCGGGATGTTGTCGCGGATGAAATCCGCCGTGGCGTGTCCGTGCGAGAAGGGATAGAGGATCTCGCAGATAAAGAAAAACGGCGTCACGAACGCCTGAAGCGCCAGCACCAATGCGGCGGCGCATCCGGCGGAACAGTTCAGGCAGGTTGAAATCCGCGCCGGCAGCCGGAACACAGCCCCAAGTCCCGGCGCATCGTCCACGGCGGCGATCCAGCACGCGGCAGCCGTCCCGATCAGCATGAACCCGATATGGCGGATGGAATGAAATCCGCCGACGAGCTGAAGCGCGACAATCAGCCCGACGGACATCAGGAAACAGATGAGCCCGGGGATGGATTTCCAGATGAAATACAGCGCGCCGAGCACGATGCAGACGACGCACAGCCAGACAGGCAGGTACGTCATGTTCGAAATCGACTCGAACGAGGTCCCGAGCCGTTCGAGCACAGCCTTTTCCGCCAGGTCCCCGCCGCGTTTCCCCACATACGGCGAGCCGAACCCGGACCCGTTGAAAATGCTCGCCAGCGCCAGCGCGAATCCGAAAACGCAGACCAGCATGGAGGCAAACACCCGGCGCGACCAGAGGCGCCGCGCGATCACCTCATAGCCGATCGCACAGCATAGTCCGCCCAGACACGCCCAGGCCGGCAGATTCGACTGGGCGCAAAGAGCGATCCCGCACGCGTAAAGGACCGGACGCCGGAAGCGCTCGCGCCAGTTCATCAGCAGGACCGTGAGCAGGAAGACGCCGATCGCGTAATGGCGCGCGACCACGGTGAACTCGAACGCGAAGAGTATGCTGAAAATGAGCGCGCCACGCGTGAGGAACCGAAACGGCGCGCGCCGCACGATCAGGTACGCCGTGGAGCACGACAGCGACCAGTGGAAGAGGTTGATCCCGAAGATCGGCACTCCAAGCAAACGGACGAACGGCCAGGTGAAGAGATACCAAAGCAGGAACTGGCTTTCGAACTTCATGTGCAGGATGAGGCCGGCGAGCGTGTTGTCGCGAACGACCACATACGCCTGCGCCTCGTCGCGCCACGGTTCGTGGTAGCAGACCGCCGCCAGCGTGAGGGCGGCGAAGGCAAGCCAGAGGATGAGTTCGGCGGGCGTCGGACGGAACAGCGGCCGGGCGGGATCCGGGAGGGGATCGATGCGCCGGAGCGTGTTTCGGAGTTTCGCCGGAAAGCCCGCCGCGGAGGTCATATTTCAAGCCCCTTGAGCCAGTCGGCGAGCGCGTCGTGAAATTCCGGGCGCGCGAGCGCGAATTCGAGCGTCGCCTTCGCGAAATCGAGCTTGCTGCCGATGTCGTGGCGGCGTCCGCGGAATTCCAGCCCGAACATCGGCTGGACTTCGCACAGCGCGCGCATGGCGTCCGTGAGCTGGATCTCGCCGCCCTTGCCGGGCTTGCCGCTGTGCAGGAACCCGAAGATCTCCGGCGTCATCACGTAGCGGCTCGCGATGGCGAGGTTGGACGGCGCTTCCTCCGGCTCGGGCTTCTCCACGAACGTCTTCACGCGGAACAGTCCGTCGCCCTCGTCCGTGCCGTAGATCACGCCGTAGCGCTTCGTCAGGGCCTTCGGGACGCGTTCGAGCGCGGTCACGGAGCCGCCCGCGCGCATCGCCGCGTCGATCAGCTGGCGCGTCACGGGGACGCCGCAGGACGACGTGGTCACGGTGTCGCCGAGCAGGATCGCGAACGGTTCGCCGCCGACGAATTCTTCCGCGCGGAGGATGGCGTCGCCGAGCCCCTTGAGCTCGGTCTGGGTGATGTATGTGAGGCGCATCAGACCGTCGATCGCCTCAAGCGATTCGAGCAGGTCAAGTTTGCCGTCGTGCTTCAGGCGGTCGTACAGCGCCGGGACCGGGGCGAAATGATGCCGGATCGCGTCCTTGCCGTCGCTCACGATCACGGCGGCCTCCGTGATGCCGGACGCAGCGGCTTCCTCAAGCACATATTGGATGACGGGTTTGTCGACGACCGGCACGAGTTCCTTCGGGACCGCCTTGGTGAACGGCAGGAACCGGGTGCCGAAGCCGGCCGCGGGGATCACGGCTTTCCGGATGGGTTTCATAGGGTATCTCCTGTTGAACGGGACGCACGAACGGAATGTACCGGAAAATATACACTGAAATGCGCGGAAATGCAACTCGCGGACATGACTTTTCCGTTTATTTGGAAAGGACTGCCCGAACCGGCGCCTCCCCCGTTCAGACGGACAGGTCCTTCACGGCTTCCAGCTCGAACTGCTTCGTGTACAGCGACCAGTAATAGCCATGTGCCGCCATCAGCTCCCCGTGCGTGCCGTGTTCGATCACGCGCCCGTCCTTCATGACCAGGATCATGTCGGCGCTGCGGATGGTGGAGAGGCGGTGCGCGATGACGAACGACGTGCGGCCGCGTGTGACCTCGCCGATGGCGTCCTGGATCATCTTTTCGGTCACGGTGTCGACCGAGGACGTCGCCTCGTCCAGCACCAGGATCCTCGGGTCCGCGAGGATGGCGCGCGCGAACGAGATCAGCTGTTTTTCGCCGGTGGAGAGCAGGTCGCCGCATTCTCCGACCTGGCTGTCCAGGCCGCTGCCCATGCGCGCGATGACCCGGTCGGCAGAAACGCGTTTCACGGCGAGCTCGATCTGCTCCTCCGTGGCGTCGAGGTTGCCGTACAGGAGGTTTTCGCGGACGGTGCCGGAGAAAAGGTACGGGGTCTGCAGGACGTACCCGATGTGGCTGTGCAGCCAGAGCTGGGAGCGTTCGCGCACGTCGCGTCCGTCGATCAGGATCTGACCGGCGGTCGGCTCGAAGAAACGGCACACGAGGTTCACGAGCGTGGATTTGCCCGCGCCCGTCTCGCCGACCAGCGCCACGCTGGACCCCTGCGGCACTTTCAGGTCGAAATGCTCGAAGATCGTCTCGTCGCCGTCCGGGTAGCGGAATGACACGTCGCGGAACTCCACTTCGCCGCGCAGAGGCTCCCAGTTCTCGCGTTTCGGATGGAACGCGTCGCCGTACTTCGCCGTGACCTCCGGCGTGTCCGCCACGTCCGACGCGGTGTTCACGAGGCGCGAGAAGCGTTCGATGTTCACCTGCGCCGCGATCAGTTCGGACACCGCGGACGAGATCCAGAAGAACGGCTCCATCATGCTGATGGCGTAGGACATGAACATGGACAGCGTGCCGATCTCCATTACGCCCTCGCGCGTCAGCAGGCCGCCGCGCCACAGCACGATCGCGAGCGCGAGCGAGGAAGCGAACGACACCGAAGCGGTGAAGAGCGAACGGAAGTGCATGCCGAGGATCGAGGTTCGCTTCATCTCGCGCGTGTCCTTCCTGAAATCGCCGCAGATGCGTTCGGCGGCAACGAGCGTCTTGATCGTGCGCGCCCCCGTGATGCCCTCGTTGAAGTCCCCCGTGATGCGCGAATTGAGCTCGCGGATCTTCTTGTTGACGCGGAAAAGCGCCCGCTGGAAGACCACGATCACGAACGCCGCGACCGGAAGGACCAGGCTCACGCCAGCCGCGAGTTTCCAGTGGATGGAGAACATGATCGCGAGCGCGCCGAACATGAAGATGAGGGTCCAGACCGCCTCCATCACGTGCCACGACACCAGCGACGAGATGCGCTCCGTGTCGCTCATCACGCGCGAATGGATGTACCCGACGCTGTTCCGGTTGAAGAACGAGAACGACAGGGTCTGAAGGTGGTTGAACGCCGCGCGGCGGAGCTCCAGCGACACGTTCATCTCCATGAAGAACGCGCGGTAGAACGCGCCGTAGTTCAGCACGAACGACCCGGTCACGAAGAGCAGGTACAGCGCGATGAACACGGGCAGCGTGTCGAGCGTTTCACCCGTGATGAAGTGGTCGATGGCGTAGCGCTGGAAGAGCGGCAGGCAGATATCGAGGCAGCCGCCCGCGAGGCACAGCGTCACCATGAGCGCCATGTGCCGCCGGAACGGCTTCAGGAACGGCACGAGCGCGGGGATGCCGAACCACGGCAGGCGGGCGTGCTTTGATTCGTTTTCGCGGAGCTGGGCGTTATTCACGGCACACCTCCGCGTTTCGAGGAGCGGACACCGGAGCGGACGGCGCGTTGTCCTCGTCCTCCGGCGACTTCATCTGCAATTCGTAATTCCTGCGGTAGATGCCGTCGCGCCGCATGAGCTCGTCGTGCGTCCCGGTCTCGGCAATGCGGCCGTTGGACAGCACGAGGATGCGGTCGGCCTCCATGAGCGTGGCGATGCGGTGCGAGATCAGGATGACTGTGCGCCCCCTGAAATCGTGCCGCAGGGCGCGGCGGATCTTCACATCGGTCTCCGCGTCGACCGCGGACAGCGAGTCGTCGAAGATCATGACCGGAGACCGCCCGACCAGAAGGCGCGCGATCGCCGTGCGCTGTTTCTGCCCCCCGGAGAGCGTCACGCCGCGTTCGCCGACGGTCGTGCCGAAGCCGTCCTTGAACCGGTCGACCGTCTCCTCGACGCAGGCGGTGCGGGCGGCGGCGCGTATGGCGTCCATGCCGATGCCGGGGGTGGTGATCCCGATATTTTCCGCGATGGTGCGCGAGAAGAGGAACGGTTCCTGGAGCACGATCCCGACGCCTTTGCGGAGGTGGTCGCGGCCGATCTTCATGATGTCGACGCCGCCGACGGAGATCGAGCCACAGCCGGGCTTCAGGTCGTACAGACGGCACAGCAGGTGCATCAGCGTGGATTTGCCGCTGCCCGTGCCGCCGAGGATGCCGAACACCGTGCCCGCCGGGATCGTGAACGACAGGTCGTGCAGGAGTTCCGGACAGCCGTCGTAGCCGAAATTCACATGGTCGAACACGATGTCGCCGTCGAGCGGCGGCGTGAGGGCGTCCGGCGGGTCGGATTCCTCCGGCGCCGCCATGATCTCGCGGATGCGGTTCAGGGAAATGCCCGCCTTGCTCAGCTCGGAGATCATGCGTCCGAGGTGGCGGATCGGGAACATCAGCATGCCGTTGTAGGACAGGAACGCGAAGAACTCGCCGGCGGTCAGCTCGCCGCGGATGGCGAAGACCGAGCCGCAGACGAGCAGGAGCAGCACCTGCAGCATGCTGATGAGGTCGCCCGTCACCCAGAAGAGGCTCAGGACGCGTCCCAGACGCACCCACAGCGACACATAATATCTGTTCTGCGCGTCGAACTTCGCGACCTCGTACTGCTCGCGGCCGAACGCGCGGATCACGCGCACCCCGGTCAGGTTCTCCTGCACGATCGTGGAGAGCTTGCCCTCGTTTTCGTCGCACTCCAGGAACCGCGACGCGATCTTCCGATGGAACAGGAACGACGCCCCGACGACGAGCGGGATCACGATGGACGCGAGCGCGGCCAGGCGGACGTTCATATCGAACATGAAGACCAGCGACAGCACGATCAGGATCATGATGCGGAAGATGCTCGTGAGCTGGTCGGAGAGGAACCGCTTCACCATGTCGACGTCCGAGGTGCACCGCTGGATGATGTCGCCCGTCTGATGCGTCATGTGCCACGCGAACGGCAGACGCTGGA
This sequence comes from Lentisphaeria bacterium, assembly GCA_017455665.1. GTDB lineage: Bacteria > Verrucomicrobiota > Lentisphaeria > Victivallales > UBA1829 > UBA1732. The sequence continues at coordinate 2,079 of JAFSZN010000027.1, read as the reverse complement.
TGTGCCCGAACAGGCTGTTCCGCATCGTCTCCACCAGCGTCTCCGCGCCGACCGCGTTCGTGAGCTGGAAGAGGTAACGGCAGAGAAGCGAGGCCGCCGACACGATCAGCACGGCGCAGGCCGACACCCACAGATGCCCTCGGATGAACTCCACGCCGCCCATCAGTTCCGGCAGGACGGCAAGCAGCCCGCCGGATTCCGGCTCCTTCCCGCCCAGCACGGAGTCGACCGTGAACCGGATGATCTGCGGGTTGAGCAGCTCGAACAGGGAGACCAGCGAGGTCAGGACGGCGGCCAGCACGAACCAGCGTTTGCTGCCGCGCAGGAAAATGCGGACCAGCCCGGCCGATGTCAGCGAGGGGGCTGCCTGCTCGCCCGCCTGATCCGGGCGTTTCTGTTCATTCTGTTGTGTTGCGGGCGTATTCATCATGCTATAATATACTTCGCGCGAAAGGATGTTTCCAGTGCCGGCCGCGCTTTTTCATCGCTTTTTTGATGGGTTTGTTCCGACGGGACCGCGCGTATGCTGCATCGCGGCAGGCGACACCATGCCTCACCCGCGAAATCGCGGATGCGCGGCATTGATTCCGAGCTTAACAATTCGGTTTTTCAAAAAAATCGAAAAAAGTTTAAAATAGATTTGAAAAGTCGAATTGTTCGGTGTATATTTTTATTAGAACATAAAAAAGTTCGATTGTCGAATTTGTCTTTTCAACCCCAAACACAGGAGACAAGACTATGAAGAGCTTCACCAAAACGTTCCTCATCGGCGCCGCGGTCGCTGCGGCGGTCATCATCTCTCCGGCGGAAGCCTTTGCGCAGGGACGCCGAGGCGGTCCGCCTCCGCACGGCGGCGGCCACGGTCACGGCCCGCATCCGAACAGCGGCATCATGCTTGCCACCGACATCGTGCACCTGGTCGGCGCATCGGTCGGCGTCCTGCAGTCGATCTTTGCACCGCCTCCTCCGCCGCGCGTCGTCACCAGGACCCGGACCGTCGTCACCCAGCCCACGGTCGTCGTCACGCAGCCCGCGCCCGTCGTGACCACCACGCCAGTCGTGACCACCACGCCCGTCGTGACCACCACGCCAGTCGTGACCACCACACCCGTCGTGACGACCACGCCAGTCGTGACCACAACGCCCGTCGTGACCACAACGCCCGTAACGACAACCACCACGACCACGGTCGCGATTCCGGAATACAGCTACAGCAGCTACAATGGCACGTACGTCCCGTACTACGATGGCTGGTTCTTCTACAATGAAGCGTGGGTCTGGGGCGGAATCGGCGTCCGTCCGGCCGCACCGCCGAGATGGGTTCCCCCTCCGGGGGCGCCCCGCACGATCAGAATCCGCTGAACGATCATGCAGCTGATTCCAAAAGTCGGCATCAGATAAGACCATGTGCCCGGTTCCGCCTCGGAACCGGGCTTTTTCATTTCCGGACGCAGGAGGTCAGAGACAGGCCCGCTTTTGCAAGTCGCGTCGATGAAAAACCCGCCGGTTCCAAGCGGAGCGGCGGGCTATTTTTTTGAACGTAAAGAGAACACAGGCGTCGTGATGCCTTCCTTCGTCTGCGTCATTTCCTTGATGGTGCCGTCTTCGTTGAAGAAGATCTCGTCCACACACACGGAACGGCGGAGGCTCTGGCCCTTCTGGCCGTCGCGGTCGAGCGTGCCGTTGTGGTAGAAGAGGAACGTACGGCCCTTGAAGTCGATCACGCCGGGGTGGATGGTGAAGCTGTTCTTCGCCGCGCCGGTGACCTGTCCGCGGATCGTCCACGGGCCTCTGATAGTCTCGGCGGTGGAGTAGTTGATGACCTCGCCGCCGCGTCCCATGCCGGGGTAGATGTTGTAGTACAGGCCGTTGCGCTTGTAGAGCCAGGGGCCTTCGGTGTAGTTCTGCATCCCGGTGTCGGTGATCTCGCCGTCAAGCTCGATCATGTTGTCTTTCAGCTTCGCGACGTAGTTGTTCGTGTGTCCCCAGGAAAGCCAGGCGGTGCCGTCATCGTCGATGAGCACGGTCGGGTCGATGTCGTTCCAGCCGGCGCGGCCGCTGGTGAGGCGGTCGACCACG
>JAFSZN010000026.1 GCA_017455665.1 Lentisphaeria bacterium | reverse complement strand
TTCCAGACCGAAAAAGGCCGCATCCTTCCCCGCCGCATCACCGGCACCTGCCTGAACCATCAGAAGATGCTCAGCACGGCCCTGAAGCGCGCCCGTATCATCAGCGTGGCTCTCTGAGCCGGAACCCATCAGCAAAGGAAACTCAACCATGGCACATGTCAAACTGATCCTTCTGCAGGACGTTGAAGACCTCGGCCTCGCCGGCGAAGAAGTTCACGTCGCGGCCGGCTATGCCCGCAATTACCTGATTCCCCGCGGATTCGCGACCGTCGCGTCCACCGGCGTGCTCCGCCAGCTCGAAGCCCGCAAGGAAAAGATCGAAGCGAAGCGCAAAGCCGACCTCGAGGCCGCGCAGGCTCTCTCCGCCAAGATCGCGACCCTCGACATCACGATCCCGATGCAGGCATCCGAAGACGGTCACCTCTTCGGCTCCGTCTCCGAACGCACCATCTTCGAGAAGCTCGCGTCGATGGACGTCAAGGTCAACATCAACAAGATCCGTCTGGATGCCCCCATCCGCACGATCGGCGAGTTCAAGGTCGACATCAAGCTCCACCAGAACGTCACCGCCGTCGCAACGATCAAGGTCGTCGGCGCCGCCTGATGCGCCGGGGGTGATCCATGCCTGATCGTTTTGATCATGCAAAAGGCGCCGGAGCGGAAAGTTCCGGGGAGGATTCTTCCCGGAACGCCGTTTCGGCCGCTGCTTCATCTTCAAATTCCATCCCGCAGACCGCGGATTACGCGGACTACGAGGTGGAACGCTCCGTCCTCGCCTGCATCCTGTCCGACCCCGACTGCACGAACACCGTCGCGTCGATGCTCGGCGTGCAGTTCCGGACTCCGGCGCAGGGAAAGAACGCTCCCGACGGCGATTCGTCGGTCTTCGCGCGGAACGCTAAGATCATGTTCCGCGACCCGAAGCACGCGGCGATCTACCAGAGCATCCTTGAGGTCAAGAGCAAATCACCCAACGACTCGCCCGACCTGCTTTCGGTCGAGGACAACCTGCGCCGCTCCGGCAAGCTCGAAATGGTCGGCGGCGTGGAAGCGCTTCTGGACATCCAGGCGTCCATCGGAAGCGTCGCGAACGTGGAAAACTGGTGCGGCATCCTTCGCCAGTGGGCGATGCTGCGCGAAATGATCAACGCCTGCACATCCGCGCTCCAGCTCTGCCGGGAACCCGGCGGAAGAGACATCCATGAGCTCCTGGACGGGGTCGAACAGTCCTTCTTCGCCGTCCGCAACGATTTCCACCGATCCGAGATCAAGAGCATCGGCGAGCTTGTCATGGACGCCCTCAATCATTTCGTCGCCCTCATGAACAAAGAGATCGAGCCGGGCATCCCGACCGGATTCGCCGACCTCGACAAGCTACTCGGCGGAGGGCTGAAAAAACAGGAAATGGTCGTGCTCGCCGCACGCCCGTCCATCGGCAAGACCGCGCTGGCGCTGAACATCGCGCGCAACATCGCGATGCGGAACGTGCCGGACAAACGCGCGGACAAGGACATCCAGCCGTCAGGCAAGGAGCGCAAAAGCGTGGCGTTTTTCTCGCTCGAAATGAGCGCGGAGCAGGTCGCCCAGCGACTCCTCTGCACGGAGTCGAAAGTCTCCCTCTCCTCCATTTCGGACGGGACTTTCAACATCGAGGAAACCAACAGGCTTTCCCTCGGCGCAAAGGCTCTGAGCGGCGCAAAGCTTTACATCGACCCGACCGGCGGCCTGTCCATATTCGAGCTCCGCGCGAAAGCGCGCAAGCTGAAGGAATCCGAGTCCGGCCTGGACCTGGTCATCATCGACTACCTGCAGCTGATGCGCGCGGGCGACATCGCGTCCCGCGACGGCCGCCAGGTGGAAGTGTCCGCCATTTCCGGCGGCATCAAAAAACTCGCCAAGGACCTGAACGTCCCGGTCCTGGTGCTGTCCCAGCTGAACCGCGAAGTCGAGAAGACGCCGAACAACAAGACGGCGCGCCCCCGGCTGAGCAATCTGCGCGAATCCGGCTCCATCGAGCAGGATGCGGACGTGGTGATCTTCCTGCACCGCGACCGCGACGAAGCCAAGGAAAACAACCGCGAGGCCGCCCGGAATGGGGTGGAATCGCTGCTTTTAGTCGAAAAAAACCGCAACGGAAAGACGGGCGAAGTGAAGGTGAACTTCTTCCCGAGCCTGATGGAATTCCGTTCGATCACCCATAAGTACGGCGAACAGGACATTCCGGCGTCCATGAAGCAGAAAACGGAATCCTGAGAACACGCTGCCATATCCCGGAGAACGAAACATGAAATACAAACGTCTTGTGACAGTGCTGGCAATGCTGGTTGCCGCATCCGCGTTCGGTCAGAGCGTCGACCGGGTCATCTTCCAGCAGCAGGGCGCGTATCCATTCTCCGAAGACATCTTCGAGATGAACACGCAGACGAAGGCCGGCATGCCGTACAACGAACGCACGATCAACGAGGACGTGCGCCGCCTGTTTGCCCTGGGCATGTTCGCCGACGTGGTTTCCGAGGCGAAAGACCTTCCGAACGGGAACAAGGAAGTCATTTTCAAGATCTCCGCGAAGCTGAACGTGTCCGAGATCTCGTTCAAAGGCAACCGCAAGTTCAGCGACAGCGAGCTGATGAAGCTCGTGAAGCTCCGTACGGACATGCCTCTGAACGATGCCCTGCTGATCGAATCCACGCGCGAACTGCGGAAATTCTACGACGAAAAAGGCTACACCGAAGCGCAGATCGATTCCTCGCTGGAAGCGGACGGCGACAGCAGCGTGAAGGTGATCTTCAACATCGCCGAGCACCTGCGCGTGCGCATCGACAATGTCGAATTCGAGGGGATGGAAGTCTACAAGCCGTCCGATGTGAAGGACCTGCTTGAGACGCGGTATTTCTTCGGCAGCGCCAAATGGCTCTCGTTCATGCCGTGGGCATGGATGGGAGTGCAGCCGAACCTCGGCCTCTACGACAAGGACTTCATCACGCGCGACAAGCTGCGCCTCCGCGAACTCTACTGGCAGAAGGGGTACCTCGATTTCAAAGTGACCGACGTGGTCGTGTCCGAACATGAGGACGATCCGGAGCTTGTCGACGTGAAATTCGTTGTGGATGAGGGCAATCCCTACTTCATCAACAGCATCCGCATCATCGGCGCGCACGAGTTCCCGGAGGAGGAGCTGCGCGCCCTGATCTCCGCCCGCGAGGAGGATGTGTACAGCAGCTCCCGCGAAGACCGCGACCTGAAAGCGCTGGAGTCGAAGTATTCCCCGCTCGGCTTTGCGGATTTTCAGGCGCGCGCGGTGCGCCACCCCGACTACAGCACGCATTTCGTGGACGTGGAATACGAGATACAGGAAGGCACGCAGTACACGATCGGCGAAGTCTACATCTCCGGCAACCGCTGGACCAAGGACTACGTGATCCGCCGCGAGCTGCCGTTCGAAACGGACGACCTGCTGGACAAGGAACTGCTCGACATCGGCAAGAGCCGCCTGATGGGCATGGGGTATTTCCAGTCCGCGAACGGCGAAGGCGACGGCGTGGAGATCCTCTCCATGGATTCGCCCGAGCCGGGCAAGAAAGACGTCTATGTGAACGTCGAGGAAAAGCAGTTCCTGGGCGGTAACCTCGGGTTCGGCTGGAGCGATTCCGACGGCCTTGCCGGGTCGATCCAGCTGTGGCACTCGAACATGGACATCACGGACCCGATGAACTGGTTCACGGGCGGCGGGCAGCGGCTCAGGATTGGCGCCCTCGTCGGCATCGAGCATTTCGACGTGCAGGCTGATTTCACGGAGCCGTACCTCTTCGGGATTCCGCTCCGCTTCGACCTCTCCGGCTACTGGCGCGAGGTGCTGTACGAAGACTGGAACGAACAGCGGCTCGGCTTCACCGTGGCGCTCACGAAACGCATCTTCGACGAATTCACCTCCGTCAGTGCGGGCTATACCTTCGAGTACGTGCGCATCCACGATATGGACAAGAAAATGGGGCCGATCTTCCAGGACTTCAAGGGCAACGACCTCATCGGACGCGTCTTCCTGTCGCTGAACCGCGACACGCGCGACAGCGCCACGAACCCGACCTCCGGCTACGACGTCGGCGCGTACACCTACCTGACCACGCGCGGACTCGGCGCGACCAACGACTATTACAAGTTCGAGCTCCGCGCCGTCAACTACTTCCCGTTTTTCCACGACTGGTTCGTCCTGACCACGGGCGCGAAGATCGGCACAATGGGAACGTTCAACGGCGACATGGTGCCGCTGTACGACCGGTATTTCCTGGGCGGCGGCGACTCCGTGCGCGGCTTCCCGTACCGCAGCATCGGCCCGGTGGACAACAACGACGACAACTACGGCGGCGAGTTCATGTATCTCTTCACCGCGGAGCTGTCCCATCCGATCTACAAGTTCCTGCGCGGCGCGGTCTTCTGTGACGTCGGCGACGCCACCAGCGCCCATTTCGGGCCGATCACCCAGCCGAACGTCGGCGTCGGCTACGGCCTGCGCATCATGGTGCCGGGCATCAACATGCCGATCCGCCTCGACCTTGCCTACCCGATCGTCTGCAACCAGGAAGGCGTTTCCAGAAAGCTGCGCTTCCACTTCAACATGGGCTTCTCCTTCTCGCCGCTCGGACGCTGACGGCGGGACGAAAACAAGTTCATTCGCGGCGGCCCCGGATTCGTCCCGGCCGCCGTTTCCTTTTTGATGCGTGCGCGCCATCGTCGCCGAACGCGGAAAAAATGCAAAGATTTCCGTTCTTTTTCCGTTTTTTCCTTGCAGGATAAAAAAAAGAGGTTATATTATTCTATTCAAGATATTAGCAGAGGAGCGGCGTACGGAAACCCGGACGGCTCTCCCGCGGCGGATCCCATCTGTCCGGCGCGCGCAACGACACAGGAAACTATCCATGAAACGCTTTTTGCTGAACATATTCACGGTCATGGCGGCGGCTGCCGTTCTCATCCTGACGGGATGCCGGACGGACTACACGAAAAACGCCGTAGAGCGTGCGCGCACCTATGCCCTGAACAACCTGAAGGGGCTGTCGGACAACCAGCGCAATTTCATCCGGTTCACGCAGCCGGAGATCTACGAAAACATCATCTATCCCCGCTACGTCGCCCCGCTGGATGCCGGCAACAGCGGACACATCGAGATTGACGACGTGCGGCGTTTCCCCGTCGCGCCGCAGCACGACCTGATGCACAGCTGCGTGGTGTGGAATCCGCCGGACCTCGGCGCGCGCGTCGTGGTTGCGGGCGAGGGCGAACGCTCCATGATGTTCTGGGAGCCGTACCGCGTGATCGTGAAGCGTTACGACCCCGGCGATACGGGACTGAAAGGCGCGACCAGCGCCGCGTCCGCGTTCGTCCGGAACAATATGCCTTATCTTTCCACCTCCGAACTCAACCGCGTACGGTTCGACAATCCGGAGACGGTCTATACGCGTCTGCCGGTCGATCCTGAGGACGTCGACCCCGAAAAGCTTTCCTCCTGGGAAGAGTACCTGAACGAACGGGACGGGAAAAACGCCGGCGCTTCCGCTTCGCCGTATACGCAGCTCTCCCTTATGTGGCCCGCCGACGATCCGCTCCAGTGCATCGTCGTGACCGGATTCTCCAAATCCGGCACGTTCTCCGGCTGGCAGCTCCGCACCGCCGAACTCATGGACATCGCCAAGCTCGACGGCGCACGCCTGACCCGCGAGGAGATCGACGCCATCCCGAAGACGGTTCCCGCGCGGACGCTTGTCTTCCCCGGCCAGAGCGACCCGGTCCGCAATCCGTTCGACCGGCCCGGCTACGACAGGTCGCCGGAAGGCGGCGCGTTTATCTTCCATTGATGAGGTGCGCCAGCTTATGATGAACAGCATGACTGGATTCGGCCGCGCCGAAGGCGTCGACCACGGCGTGGCGCTCCGCTTCGAGATCTCGTCGGTCAACCGCAAGCAGTTTGACGCGAAGTTCTCGCTGCCGAAGGAACTCGCCATTCATGAGGGCGTCCTGCGCGCCCGCCTCGCGAAACGCCTCACACGCGGCTCCATCATGGTCCGCGCGGAGCTCAATTATCTGGAGGACGCCCCGGCCGCCTCCCGCATCGACCACGCATTCCTGAACACAGTGATCCGGGAAGCGCGCGCCGCAGCCGAAAAAAACGGCCTGGACGCCGCTCTGAACATCAGCCAGATCCTGGCGGTGCCGGGCGTCGTTGTTCCTGTCTCGGCGCTCGGCTCGAATCCTGAATTCGAGACGTTCATGCTCGGCGTGTTCGACGAGGCGCTGGACCGTCACATCGAAATGCGCCGGACCGAGGGCGCCGCGCTCGAACGCGACATCCTCGCACGCATCGGTGAATTCGAGGGCATCGTCGCGAAGATACGCACGCTTACGCCCGGACTGCCCGAACAGCAGGCCGCTCGCATGCGCGAACGCCTGAAGGACGCCGGATTCAACGCCGAGGCCGACGACGAACGCATGCTGCGAGAATTCGTGATCTTCGCCGACCGCCTGGACGTGACCGAGGAGCTGACACGCCTCGACGCCCATTTCAGCCACTTCCGTTCCATTGCCGCCGGAGAATCCCCCGGCCGCTCCCTCGATTTCCTGATGCAGGAGATGTTCCGGGAGATCAACACCCTCGGGAACAAAGCGGGAACGGCCGAGATATCCCCGCTCGTGGTGGCGATGAAGACCGGTCTGGAAAAGGTCCGCGAGCAGATCCAGAACATCGAATGATCCTTGCGTCGGGGACACACATCGAACCCCGCGTTTTCCGATAAATTTCAGAAAGGAACGACCTCATGAAAACCTGCCCGAAAAATCAGCCGCAGTCGCCCGGACCCACTCAGATCGACGATCTGGTGGAACGCCTCTGCGCCTCGTATGCCGACGGGATCGGGGTGAACCACTCCGAGGGGTTGAACCTTCCCCGCGAGGCGGAGATCCTGGAGCTTCTGCACGACCTGGTCGAGCTCATCTTCCCCGGATTCGCCGAACGCGAGGCGGAATCCGCCGACACCATCCGGTTCTCCGTCGGCGACCTGCTTATCCGGTCCCACCGCACCCTGACCGACCTGCTTTGCCGCGTGTTCCGCTACACGTGCAAAACGGCCGATGAAAACTGCGACTGCAAGGCACGCGCCGCGACCGTGGCGGGCGAAGTCCTCGCCGAACTGCCCGGCATCCGCGATGTGATGAAGACCGACGTGCAGGCAGCCTACGAGGGCGACCCCGCCGCCCGCAACAAACAGGAAGTCATCATGAGCTATCCGGGGCTGCGCGCGATCACCATTCACCGCATCGCCCATGCTCTCTTCACGCGCAAAGTGCCCATGATCCCGCGCATGATGAGCGAATACGCCCATCGCATCACCGGGATCGACATCCATCCCGGCGCGAAGATCGGCAGGGCGTTCTTCATCGACCACGGCACCGGCGTCGTGATCGGCGAGACCGCCGAGATCGGCGACAATGTGAAGCTGTACCAGGGCGTCACGCTCGGCGCGCTGTCGTTCCCGAAAGACGCCTGCGGCATGATCATCAAGGGCGCGAAACGCCACCCGACGATTGAGGACAACGTCACGATCTACGCCGGCGCGACCATCCTCGGCGCGGTCGTGATCGGAAAAGGCTCCGTGATCGGCGGCAACGTCTGGCTTACGCATTCGACCGAGCCCGGCACGCGCATCACCATCGCGAAGCCCGACCTGACCTGCGAGACCAAGCAGCGTCCGTGATCCCTTCGCGTAGGGATATAGTCCTGTTTTCAAAAACAAGGAACGGTCGCAGTCAGCAACGACATGCGACCGTTCCTTTTGTGTTTTTCGCGTCCGGTGAAGCGGGCACGTTCGATTCGCGTTCCTGTGCCTGTTTCAACGCGGATGGGCGGGGCAGGGGGCGCCCGGCTTCCTGCCGGGGCACTGTTTCAGCCCGTCGCAGTGGAGGCAGATCGAATTCTCCAGCGTGCGTCCGGCGGCGAAATCGCCGAAGCTCTTCATCGTGGTCCCGGCGATGTTGCGTTCCGCCTCGGCCGTGAAGAACGCCTGGTGCGAGGACACGATCACGTTCGGGAACGTCATGAGGCGGGCGAGGATGTCGTCGAGCACGGCGCGGTCGGACCGGTCCTCGAAGAAATAGTCGGTCTCCTCCTCGTAGACGTCGAGCCCGGCGGCGCCGATCCGCCCGCTCTTCAGGCCGTTCACGAGCGCGGCGCTGTGGATGAGGCGTCCGCGGCGGGTGTTGATGAGCACGATGCCCTTCTTCATCATGGCGATGGTTTCGTCGTTGATCATGTGGTGGTTCTCCGGCGTGAGCGGGCAGTGGAGCGAGATGATGTCGCTCTCGCGGAAGACCGTTTCGAGCGGGACGTACTCGAAATTCAGTTCGCGCGCGTGTTCGGGGTTCGGGTACGGGTCGTACGCCAGCACGCGCATCCCGAAGCCGCGGAGCAGCCCGATGAACGTGCGTCCGATCTTGCCCGTGCCGATCACGCCGATCGTCTTGCCGCGCAGGTCGAATCCCATGAGGCCGCCGATGGAGAAATTGCCCTCGCGGACGCGGTTGTACGCCCGGTGGACCTTCCGGTTCAGCGTCATGAGCAGCGCGAGCGCGTATTCGGCGACGGCGTAGGGCGAATACTGCGGCACGCGGACGACCTGGATCCCGAACTTGCAGGCGGCCTGCAGGTTCACGTTGTTATACCCGGCGCAGCGCATGGCGACGAGCTTCACGCCGTTTTTGTGAAGCTGTTCCATCACCTGCTCGTCCAGCTCGTCGTTCACGAACGCGCAGACGGCGTCGAATCCCGCCGTGAGGTTCGCGGTGCGCGGACGGAGTTTAGCCTCGAAATACGTGATGTCGAACCCGTACTTTTTGTTTTCCTCCTCGAAGAAGAAGCGGTCGTACGGCTTCGTGTCGAATACGGCGATGCGGAAATCCTTGTCGTTCATGGTATGGCTCCTTTCTGACGTTTTCCGGTCTGTGTCGTGCGCGGCGGTCTTCACGGTTTCAGCAGGAGTTCGAGCGCGTCCAGCAGCCTGCCGGATTCCGCGCGCAGGTCGAACTTCATCCCGCTCATGCCCCATTGCTTGAAGAGCATCCGCACGGGGCCGACGATGAGGCGGAAGAGCGTGACGGACGGGATGCCGGACCGGATCCTGCCGGACGCGACGCCCTCGGCGAGGCGCGCCTCCATCCACGCCTTGTGACGGTGCATCATGGCGGTCATCTGTTCCGAGAACTCCGGGTCGCTGATGAAATACTCCTCGCAGAACATGACGTTCGCGAGGGCGGGTTCCGCCAGCAGCTGCTCCACGCGCGCCTCAAAGAACGCCCGGATCGCGTTGAAGCCCTTCTTCCGGCTGTTCGCGGCGGGGGATCCCTCGTCGAAGCGCGCGATCATCGTGCGGACGATCTCCGCCTTGTTCGCGAAATGCCGGTACAGCGCGGGCTCCGTCACGCCGATCTCCGCGGCGAGGTTCTTGATCGTGAGCTCCTGAATGCCGCGCCGGGCGATCAGCCGGACCGCCGCGTCGATGATCTCGTTCTGCCGTTTCGTCAGCTCCATGCCGTACCATCCTTCCGTTTCCGCGCGCCCGGGGCAGGGCGGGGCGGACTCCGTTTCGTTTTTTTTGCAGAGATTAGTTTGCGTTCACTAACCCTATAATTTACACCGTTTTCCGGAAAAGTCAAGCGAACCGGTCGTCTTTTGCGCGAAAAAGATGAGTTTGCCGCGTCCGTTCGACATGCGATGCGCGGTCGTGTTTTCAGCCGTTCATTTTTCAGAATTTCTCAAAAAAAACTTGACTTTCCTCGTTGCGGCGATAAAGTATAAGTGAAATTAAAATTTTGATTTTGAAAGATCGTTTATGGACGAACGGAAACATATACCGGAAGAACGCGCCGGCCGCAGCAAAAGGAACTGCACGATATGATCGGTATTTTTATCTTTATTCTGATCGGCGTGTTTATCGCGATCATCTGTCTTCTGCCCGTGATGCTGCGTTCGAAAGACACAAGCAGGATGACGCCGGGGCAGGCGGAAGAGTACCGGTATCGTAGACGCCGCAAACTCAAATGGTTCCTCTGGGGCGTCCCCGGCGCGTTTCTGATCCTCGACCTCGTTTTCGGGTGTCCCGGCGTGCGGACGGCATGGAACTGGCTCGGCAGGCGCGAGATGTTCGTGCAGAACCTGGAATACATGCTGTCCGAGGATAAACGCGAGATCGTCATGACCTACGAGCTGTGGACGCTGGATTATGACAATATTGTGCGGCTCGCGTACGAATCTCCGGAGGAGATCTATCATCTCTATTTCGACAAATCGGACCGGAAAAGCCCGCCTTCGCCTGCAAAAACCGTTCAGAAGAAGGAGAAACGCATCCCGGTGGACCCGATGTCCGGCGAGGTGGTGAAGTGCTATGTCGAGGTCATTCCCGATCCCGGTGCGCCTCCGGTCAGCACCAGTGGAGGCTACTATCCGGGGGTGCGCGGCTCCCTCAAGGGCGTGCACGCGCCGGCGTTTTACTCGAAGACGCCTTTCCTGATCGGCAACTGCGCCCGGAAAGAGGGGTGGGACCCGTGGGATCCCTCCATCCCGCCGACGGATTCCCCGGACGGTCCGGCGACCGATATCCCCGACGGCATGGAATACCGGCTGAAGGTGATTCCGCATAATATGGGGACTCTTTCCAAAGGATTCCTCTGCGGATTCGCCGACCGCCGGAAGTACGAGTCGCCGCGCTATTATGTGCTGATGCTCCCCTATGACCAGTGCGAGGACGGCCGCTATGTGATGCTGTCGCAGAAGGACACGACCATGCCCTGGCCGTTTCTGGACGAGCCGCTTCTCGACCGCGACCGCCGCGCCGTCACCGAGCTGAAAACCGGGGCAAACGTGTTCCTGAAAGCGCTGTGGACTCCGATTGTCCTCGTTCTGGACGTGACGTGGCTGATCGTGCTGTTCCCGGTCTGGTGCGTGATAAACCTGATAAAGCTTTTCCTGCTGAGCATTGCTTTCATTACGCGTTTCGGATAACAGACAAAAGGTACGATACGATATGGAACCAGTAGAAGGGATGTCTCACAGATAGTGCTGTCGAGCGTTGTATCGACATTATGATATACATGCAGTGAATAGGAAATCGCGCTATCGCAT